>NZ_JBFUEB010000161.1:0-10337 GCF_056404395.1 Rhizobacter sp. P2_D12
CCGCCAGGCCGGCGTGGCGCAAGGCGCCGACGCGCCGGCCGCCAGGCTGCTGGCCGACGCCGCCGCGCAGGAGCCGTCGTTCCGCGAGGTCGCCGCCAAGCTGCACGGGCCGTCGGACGGCGTGCGCACCGAGGCCGCGCCGGTGTCCGGCGCGCTGCTGGCCTCCGGGCTCGCGGCGGCCGCCCCGAGCACCCCGGCCGAGGCCCCGGCGGTCGTCAACCTGCCGACCCCGGTCGATTCGCCGGAGTTCGCACAGTCGCTCGGCGTGCAGGTCAGCGTGCTGGCCGCCGACGGCGTGCAGCAGGCCGAACTGCACCTGAACCCGCCCGAGATGGGGCCGATCTCGGTGCAGATCGCGATCGACGGCACCCAGGCCCAGGTGGATTTCGGCGCCGACATGGCGTCCACGCGCCAGGTCATCGAGAGCGGGCTGCCCGAGCTGGCGTCCGCGCTGCGCGAGGCCGGCTTCACGCTGACCGGCGGCGGCGTCTCGCAGCAGGCGCGCCAGGGCTCGCAGGACGGCGGGCAGGGTCGTGGCGAAGGCGGTTCGCGCTCGCGCGCCGTCGGCGGGATCGAATCGGCGGACGCGCCGGCCCCGCGGCGCACCATGGCCCGGGTCTCGGCAGGCGGCGTCGATCTGTACGCGTAACCCGGATGCCCATCCGGGTCGGCCGTGCCGATGCGATCCCGCATTGGCCTCCGGGCTGCCGAACGGCACGGTTTTCCCCCCGCTTATCGCGCTTTAGGAATTCCCCCCGTTTTCCATAATTTCCCCATTGCAACCCGGGAGTGCGGTGCCGTCGTGGCGCTGCCGAACGGGCTCGATTGAGGGAAATTTCCATGGCCACTGCTGTCGCCGACGTCCCCGCCGGCGCTGCCCCGAAGGGCAAGAAGAAGCTCATCATCATCCTGGCGGCGGTGCTTGCACTGGTGCTCGGGGGTGGCGGCGCGGCCGTCGTCGTGATGAAGAAGAAGGCGGCAGCCGCGGCGGCGGCCGAGGAAGACGACGGCGAAGAGACGGCGGCGGCCCCCGAGAAGCATGCCAAGGACGACCACAAGACGGTGCCCACCTTCGTGCCGCTGGAGGTTTTCGTCGTCAACCTGGCCGACAAGGATGCCGAGCGCTTCGCGCAGATCGGCGTCACGCTGGAGGTGGACGACCCCAAGTTCGCCGAGCAGCTGAAGGCCTACATGCCGGCGATCCGCAGCGGCATCCTGATGGTGATGTCGCACAAGACCTCGCAGCAGCTGCTCGACGGCGATGGCAAGCTGCAGCTGGCGCGCGAGGTGATGCGCGAGGCGGTGCTGCCGCTGGGCATCGAGGTCGACGCCGACGAGGCCGACGACGCGCCCAAGGGCAAGAAGGGCAAGAAGCGCAAGGCCGCGGTGCACAACCCGGTCACCCACGTGCATTACTCGACGTTCATCATCCAGTGATGACGGCCACCACGCCATGAACCAGCAGATCCTTTCGCAAGACGAAGTCGATGCGCTGTTGCAAGGCATCACCGGGGAAAGCCAGAAGCTCGAGCAGGAAGAGGTTCAGCACGGCAGCATCCGCGACTACGACATCGCGAGCCAGGAGCGGATCGTCCGGGGGCGCATGCCCACGATGGAGATCATCAACGAGCGCTTCGCCCGCAACATCCGCATCGGCCTGTTCAACTTCATCCGCAAGAGCCCGGAGATCTCGATCGGCGGCATCAAGGTGCAGAAGTACAGCGCCTTCCTGCGCGAGATCGTGGTGCCGACCAACTTCAACATCATGTCGGTGCGCCCGCTGCGCGGCAGCGGCCTGGTGGTGTGCGACCCGACGCTGGTGTTCGCGGTGATCGATTCGCTGTTCGGCGGCGCCGGCAAGTTCCACACCCGCATCGAGGGGCGCGATTTCTCGCCCACCGAGCAGCGGATCATCACGCGCCTGGTCGACGTGATCTCCGAGGAATACAAGAAGGCCTGGCACGGCATCTACCCGCTGGAGCTCGACTACCAGCGCTCGGAGATGCAGCCGCAGTTCGCCAACATCGCGACGCCGAGCGAGATCGTCGTGGCCACCAGCTTCACGCTGGAGATCGGCGAGACCACCGGCACCATCCACTTCTGCATCCCGTACTCGACGCTGGAGCCGATCCGCGACGTGCTGTATTCGACCATCCAGGGCGACAGCAACGAGCCGGACAAGCGCTGGGTCAACCTGCTGAAGCAGCAGATCCAGTCGGCGAGCGTCGAGCTGGTGGCCGAGCTGGCGACCGCGCCGGCCACCGTCGAGCAGCTGCTGTCCTTCAAGCCGGGCGATTTCATCGAGCTCGACCTGCAGGCGGGCATCCAGGCCAAGGTGGTGGGCGTGCCGGTGTTCGATTGCCACTACGGCACCTCGAACGGCAAGTACGCCTTGAAGATCGATCAACTGTTGACCGGCTCGACGATGAGCTGGCTGGGGGAAAACAATGTCAGCTGACAACGCAGCGCCGTCGGAAGAAGACGCGATGGCCGCCGAGTGGGCCGCCGCACTCGCCGAATCGAAGCCGGAAACGGCGTCCGAGGTGCAGAGCCCGGCCGAGCAGGTGTCGCCGGTGGCGTTCACCAACTTCGCCTCCGGTGCCGGCCCGACCGCGCCGAACGACATCAACATGATCCTGGACATCCCGGTGCAGCTCACCGTGGAACTGGGTCGCACGCGCATCCCGATCAAGCACATCCTGCAGCTGGCGCAGGGCTCGGTGGTCGAGCTCGATGCGCTGGCCGGCGAGCCGATGGACGTGCTGGTCAACGGCTACCTGATCGCGCAGGGCGAGGTGGTGGTGGTGAACGACAAGTTCGGCATCCGCCTCACCGACATCGTGACGCCGAGCGAGCGCATGCGCCGCCTGAGCAAGGGCTGAGCATGTCGCCGGCGATTTCCTCATTCATGTGGTTCGTCGCGATCATCGCGATGATCCCGATCGCGCTGTGGCTGCTCAAGCGCACGCCGATGGGCGGTGCCGCCGGGCTGGGCGTGATGCGCAGCGTGGCCGCGCTGCCGCTGTCGTCGAGCCAGCGCCTGGTCACCGTCGAGGTGGGGCAGGGCGAGCAGCGGCGCTGGCTGGTGCTGGGCGTCACGCCGCAGAGCATCACCGTGCTGCACAACATGGAGCCGGGGGCCGATGCCGCCGCGCCGAACGCGCCGGCGGTGCACCCGGCCTTTGCACAGATGCTGTCGCGCCTTCGGCGCGACCAGGGGACGAGCGGTGACCGCTGACGGATTCTTTTCTTCGGCCCGCCTGAAGCGCGCCGGCACGATTGCCGCCTTGACGGTGTTGTCGGCCGTTCCTGCAGCGGCTTTAGCGCAAAGCGCGACCGGCGGGGGCGCGACGCTGCCGCTGCTGGTGGGCCAGGGGGCCGGCGGCACCAGCTATTCGGTGCCGATCCAGACGCTGCTGTTCTTCACGGCGCTGTCCTTTTTGCCGGCGGTGCTGCTGATGATGACGGGCTTCACCCGCATCGTGATCGTGCTGAGCCTCTTGCGCCAGGCGATGGGCACGCAATCGGCGCCGCCCAACCAGGTGATCATCGGACTGAGCCTGTTCCTGACCTTCTTCGTGATGAGCCCGACGCTGGACAAGGTCTACGCGGACGCGTACCAGCCGTACGCGGAGAGCAAGATTGCCTTCGACGAGGCGCTCAAGCGCGGCGAGGTGCCGATGCGTGCCTTCATGCTGAAGCAGACGCGCCAGGCCGACGTGATGCTGTTCTCGAAGCTCGCGAAGGTGGACCCGTCGGTGAAGGCGGCGGACGTGCCGTTCAAGGTGCTGGTGCCGGCCTTCATCACGAGCGAGCTGAAGAGCGCGTTCCAGATCGGTTTCCTGATCTTCATCCCGTTCCTGGTGATCGACATGATCGTGGCCAGCGTGCTGATGAGCCTGGGGATGATGATGCTGAGCCCGGTGCTGGTGGCGCTGCCGTTCAAGCTGATGCTGTTCGTGCTGGCCGACGGCTGGAACCTGTTGCTGGGTTCGCTGGCGGCGAGCTTCTCGACCTGACGAGGACAAGAAGAGAACCATGGATTCGCAACAAGTCTTCACGCTGGGCCAGCAGGGCCTGTACCTGCTGTTGATGGTCTCGGCGCCGGTGCTGCTGGTGGTGCTGGGGGTGGGCCTGCTGGTCAGCATCTTCCAGGCGGCCACGCAGATCCACGAGCAGACGCTGTCCTTCGTGCCGAAGATCGTGGCCGCGGTGGCGGTGCTGATGGTGGCCGGGCCGTGGATGCTGACGACGCTGGTGGAGTATGTGCAGCGCACGCTGACGTCGATCCCGACGGTGGTGGGGTGAGCCATCTCGCGAGCAAGCCGTTTGCCGACAACCCGTTCGCCCTGAGCAGGGACCGAGCCTGCCGAGGGCCCGTGTCGAAGGGTTGGCGCCGCAGCGCGCAGGTGGCTCTCACGCACTGTCCCCAGGCCTTCGACAAGCTCAGTCCGAACGGTTTCACCTGACCTGCCGCCCATGCTCACCTTCACCGACGCCCAGCTCGCCGCGTGGCTCACGCCGCTGCTGTGGCCGTTCATCCGCATCCTGGCGCTGTTCAGCAGCGCGCCGCTGCTGTCGCAGCGCAACGTGCCGGTGCGCGTGCGGGTGGCGCTGGCCTTCCTGATCACGATCAGCGCGCAGGCCTCGCTGCCGGCGATGCCGGTGATCGCGCTCGATTCGCCGGTGATCTATGCGGTGGTGGTGCAGCAGGTGCTGATCGGCGTGACGCTCGGGTTCTCGGCGCGCATCGTGTTCGCGGCGATCGAGCTGGCCGGTGAGCTGGTGGGCCTGCAGATGGGGCTGAACTTCGCCGGCTTCTTCGACCCGGCGACCGGCGCCGAAGGCACGGCGGTGGGCCGCTTCTTCAGCATCATCGTGTCGTGGCTGTTCATCATCATCAACGGCCACCTGCTGCTGATCGCGGCGATGGTGCAGAGCTTCAACGCCTTCCCGGTGAGCGCCGAGCCGTTCGCCTTCCTGCATGCGCTGGAGCCGCAGCGCTGGGGCAGCGAGATCTTCAAGCTGGGCCTGTGGATCGCGCTGCCGATGATCACGATGCTGCTGTTCGTCAACCTGGTGCTGGGCGTGATCTCGCGCGTGGCCCAGCAGATGAACGTTTTCGCGGTCGGCTTCCCGATCACGCTGGGCGTCGGCTTGCTGGGCGTGCTGCTGACGCTGCCGATGATGCAGGCGCCGTTCACGATGGCGCTGGAGCAGATGCTGAGCCGCTTCCAGTAGCCTGCCGGCTGGCGCGACGGCGTGCCCCGCGGCGAGCGGGAAAAGACCGGGCTTTCCCCCTCTGATCCGCCTCAAGTTTCCCGCCCGGCCCGGAACAATCGCGGGAGCACTGTGCCCGCCCCATGTCCGACCAAGACCGCAACCTACCCGCCTCGCAGCGAAAGCTCGACAAGGCCCGATCCGAGGGCCAGGTTGCCCGTTCGCGCGACCTGTCGCACTTCGCGGCCATCGCGGTCGGCGGTGCGGCGCTGGTGGCGGTGGCGCCGTTCCTGTCGCGCTGGCTGCAGCAGTTGCTCGCCTCCGGCCTGCAGTTCAACGCGCTGATGGTGCAGAACCCCGAAGCCATGGGCCAGCGCCTGGGCCAGCTGACGCACAAGCTGATGTGGGTCGTGATCCCGATGGGCCTGCTGATGATGGCCGTCGGCGTGGCCGTCAGCGTCGCGGCCGGCGGCTGGGTCTGGACCCTCAAGCCGCTCTCACCCAAGTTCGACAAGTTCAACCCGATCGCCGGCATCRCCAAGCTGTTCTCGAAGCAGCAGCTGATCGAGGCGCTGAAGGGCGCCGCGCTGGCGCTGATCCTCGGCACCATCGGCGCGCTCTACCTGCGCTCGCACGTCGAGGTGTTCGCCGGCGCGCTGTCGCTGCCGCTGCCGCAGGCGCTGTCGCACGTGGGCAGCACCATCCTCGGCGGCATGCTGCTGGTGCTGCTGGCGCTGGCGGTGTTCGCCGCCATCGACGTGCCGCTGCAGCGCCAGCTGCACGCGATGCGCCTGAAGATGAGCCACCAGGAACTGAAGCAGGAGCACAAGGAAGTCGAAGGCAACGGCGAGGTCAAGGCCAAGGTGCGCGCCCGCATGCGCGAGATGGCCAACCGCCGCATGCTGGCCGCCGTGCCTCAGGCCGACCTGGTGGTGATGAACCCGACCCACTATGCCGTCGCGCTGAAGTACGACGAAGGCCGGATGGGCGCGCCGCGCGTGGTTGCCAAGGGTGCCGACCTGATGGCCATGCGCATCCGCGACACCGCCAAGGAAGCCAAGGTGCCGGTGCTGCAGGCGCCGGTGCTGGCGCGTGCGCTGTACGCCCATGCCGAGGTCGAGCGCGAGATCCCGGCCGCGCTGTTCGCCGCCGTGGCGCAGGTGCTGGCCTACGTCTACCAGCTGCGTGCCGCGCTGGCCGGTCGCGTCGCGATGCCGGGCGCGCTGCCTGAACTGAACGTGCCGGCCGAGCTGGACCCGCACAACAAACCCGGCGCACACGACGCCATGGAGGACGCTGAATGAACGGCCTGATGAAGCAACTGCAGGGCTGGCTCGGGCCGCATGCCTCCGCGATCAAGGCGCTGATGGCGCCGGTCTTCATCATCATGGTGCTGTCCATGATGGTGCTGCCGCTGCCGGCCTTCGTGCTCGACCTGCTGTTCACCTTCAACATCGCGATGGCGCTGATGGTGATGATGGTGGCGGCCTACATGGTGCGTCCGCTGGATTTCTCGGCCTTCCCGACGGTGATCCTGCTGACCACGCTGCTGCGGCTGTCGCTGAACATCGCCTCCACCCGCGTCGTGCTGCTGCAGGGTCATTCCGGTCCGGGCGCGGCCGGCAAGGTGATCGAATCCTTCGGCCACTTCCTGATCGGCGGCAATTTCGCGGTCGGCCTGATCGTGTTCGCGATCCTGGTGGTGATCAACTTCATCGTGGTGACCAAGGGTGCCGAGCGCATCGCCGAGGTCGGCGCGCGCTTCACGCTGGATGCGATGCCCGGCAAGCAGATGGCGATCGATGCCGACCTGAACGCCGGCCTGATCGACGAGAAGGAGGCCAAGCGCCGCCGCGCCGAGGTGGGCGACGAGGCGGAGTTCTTCGGCTCGATGGACGGCGCCAGCAAGTTCGTGCGCGGCGACGCGATGGCCGGGCTGCTGATCCTGTTCATCAACATCATCGGCGGCTTCATCATCGGCGTGGCGCAGCACGACCTGTCGGCGGCGCAGGCGGCCGACAGCTACATCCTGCTGGCCATCGGCGATGCGCTGGTGGCGCAGATCCCGGCGCTGCTGATCTCGGTGGCGGCGGCGATGGTGGTGTCGCGCGTCGGCAAGGACAAGGACGTCGGCACACTGGTGGCCGGCCAGGTCTTCAACTCGCCGCGCGTGCTGGCCATCACGGCCGGCGTGATCGGGCTGCTGGGCATCATCCCGGGCATGCCGCACCTGGTGTTCCTGCTGATCGCCGGCGCGATGGGCTATGCGGCCTGGTGGATGAACGAACGCAACAAGCGCGTGCGGAACACGCCGCCGCCGGCCGCGCCGGTGGCCGAGCCGAACGCCGAGGCCAGCTGGGACGACCTGCAGCCGGTGGACACGCTGGGCCTGGAAGTGGGCTACCGGCTGATCACGCTGGTCGACAAGAACCGCGAAGGCGACCTGCTGCAGCGCATCAAGGGCGTGCGCCGCAAGTTCGCGCAGGACGTCGGCTTCCTGCCGCCGCCGGTGCACATCCGCGACAACCTGGAGCTCAAGCCCAGCATGTACCGCCTGACGCTGCGCGGCGCGGTGGTCGGCGAGGGCGAGGCCTTCCCGGGCATGCTGCTGGCGATCAACCCGGGCGGCGCGACCACCCAGCTGATCGGCACCCGCACCACCGACCCGGCCTTCGGCCTGCCGGCGGTGTGGATCGAGGAGCGCCAGCGCGAGGCGGCGCAGATGAACGGCTTCACGGTGGTGGACTGCTCCACGGTGGTGGCCACGCACCTGTCGCACCTGATGCAGCTGCATGCGGCCAAGCTGCTGGGCCGGGTCGAGACGCAGCAGCTGGTGGAGCACGTCACCAAGCTGGCGCCCAAGCTGATGGAGGACGTGATCCCGAAGATGGTGGGCATCGCGAGCCTGCAGAAGGTGCTGCAGCTGCTGCTGGAAGAGGGCGTGCACATCCGCGACATGCGCTCCATCGTCGAGAGCCTGGCCGAGCATGCGGCGGTGGCGAGCGAGCCGGGCGAGCTGGCACGGCGCATCCGCATCAGCCTGGCGCCGGCCATCGTGCAGCAGATCTACGGGCCGGTGAAGGAGCTGGAGGTGATCGCCCTCGAGCCCGAGCTGGAGCGCATCGTGACCCAGGCGCTGAACTCGCCGCACGGCGCGGCGCTCGACCCGGGCGTGGCCGACACGCTGACGCGCAGCGCGGCGGCTTCGGCCAAGCGCCAGGAAGACCTGGGCCACCCGGCCTGCCTGCTGGTGCCGGACATGATCCGCGCCCCGATGGCCAGGCTGTTGAAGCGTGCCGCGCCCAGGTTGCGGGTGCTCGGCCACAGCGAAATCCCCGAGACGCACTCGATCCGGATCGGCTCGATCATCGGCGCGAACTGACGGTCAACCAGGGTGCTGTGAATGTCACAGCATTTGCTGTAGATTCGACAGCATGAGCGATGTGCTGACTGTCATCTTTGGTGGCAAGACCAAGGCTCGAATCCTCGAGGTCTTGCTCTCGAATCCGGAAACGACCTATCACCTGCGCGGATTGGCTCAGGCGGCTGGTACCGACTCCGGAAACACCAGCAAGCTGCTGCGCCAGTTGGTCGAGGCCGACCTGGTTCTCGCGCTGTCCGACAGCCATTCGACCCGCTATGCCATCAACGCCCGATCACCGCTTACCGCACCACTGCGACAACTGGTTGCCCGTACCGGATCACTGATGGAGGAGCTTCGTACCAGGGCAAAAAGCGTCGCAGGCGCCTACATTGGCGTCTTCGGCTCGTTCGCCGCGGGTACTGCAGACGCTGACAGTGATGTCGACGTTCTGGCTGTCGGGGACCTGAGCACCGTCGAAGCCCAGTCAGCATTCCGTGCTGTCGGGCGAAAGCACCACAAGACAATCAACGTCGTGGCCGTATCGGCCGCCGAGTTTGCTCTCAAGTTGAGGGAGGGCAGCGCCTTCTGGACCTCCGTCGCTGAGGGACCAAGGGTCGACCTGAAAGGGACTTGGTCCGATGTTGCGAAGCGCGAGGAAACTTCAGGCTGAAGCATCAGCTTTCATACCCTGTTCCCAAGACAAACGAGCGATCCGATCCTGGCTCGAGGCCGCCCAGGACAAGGCCAGGGATGCGGACAATCCGAGCGTGTCGTTCGGCACCCGGTTTGAAGCGGCCTACGACGCGACATTCTTTGTCGCGCTTGCGGTCTTGAACGCTGAGGGCTGGAAACACAGGGCCGTCGACGGCCACCACGCTTTTGTCCTGGAGGCTGCTTGCGCGGCCGTCGATGCGGGCGTCTCGTTGCTGGACCGGCTCGACGCAGTGCGCGAGATCCGCAACCAGAAGTACGCCGGCATGCAGCGTACGTCGGCCGATCTGCGCGATGCCAAGGCTGCATTCGCGGAACTCTCTCAGATTGCCATCGAGTGGCTCCAGGCACGCCATGCCAACCTGCTGGCCCCCTGAGAGCATTCGACACGCACCAAGACGATGGTTCGGCAAAGGCGCGCCCCAGCCTGCCTGTCCGCGGCTTTGCTCGCGCCGATGCCCGAACTGAGTCCCCACTCGCATCCCCGAAGAGGCCCGGCATCGACGGGACGTTCTGCGTCGGATGACGACTGCTTCACACCCCCGGCAAAGCCCTGCACGCCGCCGGGGAACAGGCCGGCTTTCCCCCCTCTCATCGTCCTCAAGTTTCCGACCCGCCCCGGAACAATGACGGCACGCATCCACCGCGCCCGCCCATGACCTCTGCTTTGCCGTCCACCGCTGCCGCCCCTCGGCACACAAGATCCCAAATGAAGGGATTTACGGTGGCTCATCGCCCGACCGTCGATGGTGCGGTTCTCTCACACTGGATGCCATTGCTTGCAATTGGTCTCTGCTCGATCTCCTGGAGCCCCCGATGAACGTCAAACGCTTCACCGCCCGCACGTCGCGCGACGCCCTGACCCTGGTCCGCCAGGCGTTCGGCGAAGACGCCGTCGTGCTCTCGACCAAGCCCTGTGCCGAAGGCGTCGAGGTGCTGGCCATGGCGCCGGAAAGCGTTCAACAGATCGAGCGGCTGTCCGCCTCCGGCCCGATCCCGCCGTCGCCGCCGGTCGCCAAGCGCGCCGCCGCACCGCGCGCCC
>NZ_JBFUEB010000162.1:0-10208 GCF_056404395.1 Rhizobacter sp. P2_D12
GCGAACGGACCGAGGAATGGGCAAGGAAAGCAGTCATGTCGGCTGTGGATTCCGGCGCGACTCGAGCGTGCCGGTGCGCTGCATTGTCCGCTACAGTTCGCGCTCCATGACCCCGGCCGCCCTGCCCGCCGACGAGCCCCACCGCCTGCGCGTGCTGCGCGAGCTCCGCGTGCTCGACACCGGCGTCGACGATGCCCTGCACGCCCTCGTCCGGCAGATCGCCGCGCGCACCGGCTGGCCGATCGCCGCCATCAGCCTGGTCGATGCCGAGCGGCTGTGGTTCCCGGCGGCCATCGGCCTCGATGCGCACGAGGTCCCGCGCGAGCACTCGTTCTGCAGCCACGCCATCCTGCAGCGCGGCCTGTTCCAGGTGACCGACGCGCTGGCCGATCCGCGCTTCGACGCCAGCCCGCTGGTCGCCGGGCCGGCCGGCATCCGCGCCCATGCCTCGCTGCCGCTGGTGGTCGACAGCCACCGCATCGGCAGCGTCTGCGCGCTGCACACCGTCCCGGCACGACTCGACGCCGCGCAGCAGCAGGCCTTGCACGACCTGGCGCTGCTGGCCGGCGCGCTGTTCGACGCCCGCCTGCGCGAGCAGCGCTGGCGCCTGCAGGAGGCGCGCGTGCGGGCCGCCAGCCAGTCCGGCAACGGCTGGCTGTGGGAGACCGACGACCAGGGCCGGCTCAGCTGGCTGTCCGAGAACTTCGAGCGCCGCATGGGCCTGGCGCCGCAGGCCGACCTGGGCTGCCGCATCGACGAGCTGTACCGGCCGCACGCCGGCGAGCATGCCGCCTCGTGGCCACGCCACGAGGCCGCAATCGCCCAGTGCGAGCCCTTCACCGAACTGGTGGCCGACCGCGACACGCCCGGCGGCCTGCTGACACTGTCGATCAGCGGCGTGCCGGTGTTCAGCCGCAGCGGCCAGTTTCGCGGCTACCGCGGCGCCGCCACCGTCATCAACGCCCGGCTGCAGGCCCAGAGCGCCGCGCGCCGCGCCGAACGGCTCCTCAGCGATGCGCTGGAAAGCCTGGACGCCGGCGTGATGATCAGCGACCCGGAGGGCCGCGTCGTGCAGTCGAACGCGGCGTGGCGCCGGGCCGCCGGCCACACCGTCTCGCCCGACGCGCTGAGCTGGCCGCAGCTGCTGCGCAGCAGGGTCGCGCACGGCGACTACCCGGATGCGGTCGGCAGCGAAGAGGCGTTCGTGCAGTGGCGGCTCGGCCTGGCGTCCGAGGCCAGCACGCAGCACGAGCTGCGCTGGCGCGACCGCTGGCTGATCGTCAACGACCGGCGCCTGCACGACGGCAGCATCGTCCACCTGTCGATCGACATCACCGGCCGCAAGCGCGCCGAGCTCGAGCTGGCCCGCCAGCAGCTGCAGGCGCACGAATCGCAGGCCCGCCTGGGCGCCGTGCTGGCCGCGGTGCCCGACCTGTGGTTCGTGCTCGATGCCGACGGCCGCTACCTCGAATGCAGCGACCCGAAGCATCCCCTGCTGGTGCACAGCTGGGACAGCGTCAGGGGCCGCCGCTTCGTCGACGGCGTCACCGTGGAACTGGCCGAACGCGTGCTGCCGGCCATCGCGCGCGCGCTGCGCAGCGGCGAGGTCCAGCAGCTCGAGTACGACCTGGTGACCGCCGGCGGCCGCGCCGGCAGCTTCGAGGCCCGGCTGTCGCCGATGGCCGGCGCGCGCGTGCTGTACGTGACGCGCGACATCACGCAGCAGCGTGCCGCCGAGCGCGCACTGAAGGCGGCCGAGGAGCGCTGGAAGTTCGCGCTCGAAGGAGCCGGCGACGGCGTGTGGGATTTCGACGAGGACCGCCGCCTCGCGTTCTATTCGTCGCGCTGGAAGGAGATGCTCGGCCACCGCGACGACGAGGTCGGCAACACCATCCAGGAGTGGTCGCGCCGCATCCATCCGGACGACAAGCCGCGCGTGATGAAGGCCATCGAGGCCTACCGGCGCGGCGACACCGCGGTGTACGAGACCGAGCACCGGCTGCAGCACAAGGACGGCCATTGGGTCTGGGTGCTCGACCGCGGCAAGATCGTCGAGCGCCGGCCCGACGGCACGCCGCGGCGCGTCGTMGGCACTCACTCGGACATCACGCGCACCAAGCAGGCCGAGCAGGCGCTGCGCGACAAGCAGGCGGCCGAGCTGGCCAACCGCGCGAAGAGCGAGTTCCTGTCGCGCATGAGCCACGAGATGCGCACGCCGCTGAACGCGGTGATCGGCTTCTCGCAACTGATGCGCATGGGCCTGGACCCGGTCGACGCCGCCAAGGTCCGGGAATACGCCGACCACGTGCTCGATGCAGGCCAGCACCTGCTGGCGCTGATCAACGACGTGCTCGACCTGCAGAAGGTCGAGGAAGGCGCGCTGGCGCTCGACATGGGCAGCGTCGCGCTCGACGAGCTGGTGGTGCGCACCATCGACCTGCTGGCGCCGATGGCGCAAGCGCGCAACGTCGTGTTCGACAACGCGCTGCCGCCGCGCGTGCGCGTGCGGGCCGATGCGCAGCGGCTGCGCCAGGTGCTGCTGAACGTCGCGTCGAATGCGGTCAAGTACAACCGGCCCGGCGGCGTCGTGCGCTGGACGCTGCACCACGAGGCACCGGAGCGCGTCACGCTGCGCGTCGAGGACGAGGGCCCGGGCCTGTCCGACGAGCAGCTCGGCCGGCTGTTCCAGCCCTTCGAACGTCTCGGCAAGGAGACCTCGGCGATCGAGGGCACCGGCCTCGGCCTGATCATCGCGCGCAGCCTGATGCAGGCCATCGGCGGCGAGCTGGCGGTGTCGAGCCGGCTCGGCCACGGCACCTGCATCGCGCTGCAGCTGGCCAGCGACCTCGAGGCCCCCGCCACCGACCTGGCGCCGCTGGCCGAGGCAACGCCCCCCGCACCGGCCGCCGCCGAACGCGCCGGGCTGCGCATGCTGTACGTCGAGGACAACCGCATCAACGCGATCCTGTTCGAGGAGGCGCTGCGCCTGCACCATGGCCGCGTCGACCTGCGCATCGCCGAGGATGGCGAGGAGGCGCTGGAGATCGCGCGCGACTGGCGGCCCGAGGTGCTGGTGCTGGACGCGCACCTGCCGGGCATGACCGGCTTCGAGGTGCTGGGCCACCTGCGCGCGCTGCCCGGGCTGGCTTCGGCGCCGGCCTACATGTGCTCGGCCGACGCGATGCCCGAGGACGTGCAGCGCGCCTACGAGGCCGGCTTCATCGGCTACTGGACCAAGCCGATCGACATCGCCGCGGTGGTGGCCGACATCGAACAGCTGGGACCGCGATAATCGCGCCCCATGCGCTTCTCGCCCGAACCTCCCCGCAAGCCCGGACAGCCCCCTGTCACCGGCATCCTGCTGTGCAACCTCGGCACGCCGGATGCGCCGACGCCGCAGGCGGTGCGCCGCTACCTGGCGCAGTTCCTGGCCGATCCGCGCGTGGTCGAGATCCCGAAGCTGCTCTGGTGGCCGATCCTGCACGGCATCATCCTGCGCGTGCGGCCGGCGAAATCGGCGGCCAAGTACGCGACGGTGTGGCTGCCCGAAGGCTCGCCGCTGAAGGTGTGGACGCAGAAGCAGGCGACGCTGCTGTCAGGCTACCTGGGCGAGCGCGGCCACCCGGTGAAGGTGGCGTTCGCGATGCGCTACGGCACGCCGGCCATCGGTGCGCAGCTCGATGCGCTGAAGGCCGCCGGCGCGACGCGCATCCTGGTGCTGCCGCTGTACCCGCAGTACTGCGCCGCGACCACGGCCAGCGTCAACGATGCGGTCTACCAGTGGGCGCAGGCGGTGCGGGCCTTGCCCGAGCTGCGCTTCGTCAACCGCTACCACGACGATCCGGGCTACATCGACGCGCTGGCGAAGCGCGTCAGCGACCACTGGATGTCGCATGGCCGGCCCGACAAGCTGGTGCTGAGCTTCCACGGCATGCCGCGGCGCACGCGCGACCTCGGCGACCCGTACCAGCTCGAATGCCTGGAGACGGCGCAGCGGCTGGCACAGCGCCTGACGCTGAAGGACGACCAGTGGCTCGTGACCTTCCAGAGCCGCTTCGGCAAGGCCGAATGGCTGCAGCCCTACACCGAGCCGACGCTGGTGGCGCTGGCCGGACAAGGCGTCAAGCGCGTCGACGTGATGTGCCCCGGCTTCACGGCCGATTGCCTGGAGACGCTGGAAGAGATCGGCCAGGAGGCCCGCGATGCGTTCATCGGCGCCGGCGGCGCCGAGTTCAACTACATCGCGTGTCTGAACGACCAGCACGAGTGGATCGCGGCGCTGAGCGCGATCGCGATCCGCCACATGCAAGGCTGGTCCGGCTGAAGGATCAAGCCGTCTTCAGCTTGAGGATGTAGACCAGGGCATCCGCCATCGCCTTGTCGAGCTCCATCGACTGTGCGAACTCGGTGCCGACCTGCCAGCTCGGCTGCCAGTCGTTGCGCACCAGCGCGGCCTGCCAGCTGGGGTGCTGGGTCGCCTTCTGCAGCGCGTTGCGGACGTTGGTGACCTGCGCGTCGGACATGCCCGACGGCGCGAAGACGCCGCGCCAGTTCGACAGCTCGACGTCGAGCCGCTGCTCGCGGAACGACGGGATGCCGAACAGGCCGCGCCGCGAGCTGATCGCCAGCGCCCGCAGCTTGCCCGACGTGATGCCGGACTTCAGCTCGCCGAAGCCCGACACCGCCGCGAGCACCTTGCCCTCCGCCAGCGCCTGCATCACTTCCGCCCCGCTGCTCGACGGCACGTAGTTCAGCCGCCCCGGGTTGGCACCTGCCGCCCGGGCCACCAGCGCGGCGCACATGTGATCGACGCCCCCTGCCCCGCCACCGGCCAGCGGCACCGCGGCGATGTCCTTGACCAGGGCTTCCTGGAAGTCCTTGACGGTCTTGAATTTCGAATCGATCGGCACGACCAGCGCCAGCACCTCGCTCGTCAAGCGTGCGATCGGTTTCACACGCGACAAGTCGATGGCCGGCCGGTTCAACGCGATCGAGCCCACCATCACGAAGCCGCCGACCATCACCGCGTCCTGCGCATCCGAGTGCGTTTCGACGAACTGCGCGAGGCCGATGATGCCGCCCTTGCCGCCCTTGTTCTCATAGCCGATCTCGCTGGCCTGGCCGGCCGCCACCAGCGCATCGCCGACGGCGTGCCCGGTGGCATCCCAGCCGCCGCCCGGATTGGCGGGGATGAAGATGCGCAACTTGCCGAGCGAGGCCGGCGGGTTGGTCGCCGCGAGGGCGGGGAAGGCCAGCGTGGAGGCCGCGGAGGCGGTCATCCAGCCCAGGACGGAACGGCGGTTCGACTTCATGGTGATCCTTGCTGACTTGATCCTTGCTGAGAGGGGCCGGTCAGGCGGCCGCCACGCGCGGACGCCGGAGTCGGGTCACGAGGGGCGGGACAACCAGCACCGCCACGCACAGCACAAGGATAGTCGCGGACAGGGGCCTTTCCATGAAGACAGTCCATTTGCCCTCCCCAATGGACAAAGCATTTCTCATATGGGCCTCGCCCAGCGGCCCGAGGATCATGCCGACGATGACCGGCGCGGTCGGAAAGTCGAAGCGGCGCATCAGCACGCCCAGCAGCCCGATGCAGAACAGCAGGAACAGGTCGAAGGCCGATTGGCGCATGCCGTACACGCCGACCGTCGCGAAGATCAGGATGCCGGCGTACAGCGCCGGGCGCGGGATCTTCAGCAGCTTCACCCACAGGCCGACCAGCGGCAGGTTCAGGATCAGCAGCATCACGTTGCCGATGTACAGCGACGCGATCAGCGCCCACACCAGGGCCGACGAGGTCTGGAACAGCGTCGGGCCGGGCTGGATGCCGTAGTTCTGGAACGCCGACAGCATGATGGCCGCGGTGGTCGAGGTCGGGATGCCCAGCGTCAGCAGCGGCACCAGCGTGCCGGCCACGGCGGCGTTGTTGGCCGCCTCGGGGCCGGCCACGCCCTCGATCGCGCCGACCGTGCCGAATTCCTCGGGGTGCTTGGTCAGCTTGCGCTCGGTGCCGTACGACAGGAAGGTCGGGATCTCGGTGCCGCCGGCCGGGATGGTGCCGAACGGGAAGCCGATCAGCGTGCCGCGCAGCCAGGCCGGCCACGAGCGCTTCCAGTCGCTCTTCGTCATCCACAGGCTGGACATCTTGTTGCTCGACTCGTCCTGCCTGCCTTCGTACATCAGCGTGTACATCGCCTCGCCGACCGCGAACAGCCCGACCGCCACCAGCACCACCTCGATGCCGTCGACCAGTTCGGGGATGCCGAGCGTGAAGCGCGCCTGGCCCGAGATCTGGTCGATGCCGATCAGCCCGACCGCCAGCCCCAGCATCAGGCTGACGACACCGCGCAGCGTGCTCTGCCCCAGCACCGACGACACCGTCGTGAAGGCCAGCAGGATCAGCGCGAAGTACTCGGGCGGGCCGAAGCGCAGCGCGTACTCGGCGATGGCCGGCGCGAACAGCGTCACCAGCACCGTGGCGATGGTGCCGGCGAAGAACGAGCCGATGGCCGACGTTGCCAGCGCCGCGCCGGCGCGGCCGCTCTTGGCCATCAGGTTGCCTTCCATCGCCGTCACCATGCTGCCGGTCTCGCCCGGGGTGTTCAGCAGGATTGACGTGGTGGAGCCGCCGTACATGGCGCCGTAGTAGATGCCGGCGAACATGATCATCGAGGCGGTCGGCTCGACGTGCGAGGTGATCGGCAGCAACATCGCCACCGTCAGCGCCGGGCCGATGCCGGGCAGCACGCCGATCGCGGTGCCGATCAGGCAGCCGAGCAGCGCCCACATCAGGTTGATCGGCGTGCCCGCCGTCATGAAGCCCTGCAGCAGGGAATGCCAGATATCCATGGGGACTTCCTCAGATCCAGCCGGAGCTGGTCAGGCCGGGCAGGTTCAGGCCCAGCAACTTCGTGAACATCCAGTACACCGGCGCGGAGATCGCCGCACCGGTCAGCACGTCGAGCAGCCACTCGGACAACGGTGCGCGGCCACCGCCCATCGAGCGCCGGAAACCGTGCGCGGCGAGCGTGAACAGCAGCGAGCACGACGGGATGAAGCCGATGTGCGTGATGGTGGCGGCATTCAGCAGCAGGCCGGCCGACAGCCAGGCCATGCCGGTCCAGTGCGGTGCGGGGGTGCTCTCGTAGTCGTCCGGCATGGTGCGGTAGCCGCCGGTCACGGCCTGCACGATCAGCAGCACGCCGCACAGCGCCAGCACCGCGGCCACCAGGCCCGGCAGGAAGGCCGCGCCGACGCCCGAATACCCGGCCTCGCTCTTGATCTGCGTGGCACCGGCGGCCATCAGCACGGCCAGGCCGATGACGCCGGCACCGATGCCGACCTCGGATCGATTGCTCATGTTCCTCTCTCCTGCAAACGGACGCTGGCCGGCACGCGGGTGCCGGCCAGCTGGCTCTTGTGGTTCTCGATGACGCTTACAGCATGCCCAGCTTGAGCATCAGCGCGCGCAGGCGCGCCGTGTCCTCGTCGACGAACTTGCCGAAATCGTCGCCGGTCATCAGCGCCGAGTTCCACTTGTTGGCGGCCAGCGTCTCGGCCCAGCTCTTGGTCTTGGTGGCCTTGGACACCGCGTCGACCAGCTTCTGGCGCTGCGCCGGCGTGATGCCGGGCGCGCCGTAGACGCCGCGCCAGTTGCCGATCGAGACGTTGATGCCCTGCTCGACCAGCGTCGGGATCTCGGAGCCGCGCACGCGGTTCGGCGCCGTGACGCCGATCGCGCGCATCTTGCCGGTCTTGATGAACTCCTCGAACTCGGCCAGGCCGCTGGTGCCCACCGTGATGTGGCCGCCCAGCACCGCCGCGGTGGCCTCGCCGCCGCCCTTGAACGGCACGTAGTTGATCTTGGTCGCGTCGACGCCGGCCTCGCGCGCGATCATCGCGACGCTGACGTGGTCGACCGAGCCCTTCGAGCCGCCGCCCCACTTGACGCTGCCCGGGTCCTTCTTCATCTGCTCGACCACGTCCTTCATGGTCTTGATCGGCGAGTTGGCCGGCACGACGAACACGTTGTATTCGGCCAGCAGGCGCGCCACCGGCGTCGCATCGTTCAGCGTGATCGGCGGCTTGTTCTGCACGATCGCGCCGACCATGATCGCGCCGACCACGACCATCGCGTTCGGGTCGCCCTTGGAGGAATTGGCGAACTGGGCCAGCGCGATGGTGCCGCCGGCGCCGCCCTTGTTCTCGAAGGTCACCGAACCGGCCAGGCCCGCTTCCTGCAGCGCCTTGCCGATGCCGCGGGCGGTCTGGTCGTAGCCGCCGCCGGGGTTGGCGCCGATCATGATCTTGTAGTTGTCCTGGGCGAGGACCGTGGCCGAGGCGGTCGCGAGGACCAGCGGAAGCAGCACGGTCTTGAGCAAGAGGCGTCGCATGTATCAATCTCCTTGTGGGGGCGGTGCACTGAACCGACGCGTCATCCTGGGGCAGTGCGCAACCGGTTGCATCCGTGCAAGCCCGCAGATGCAGCGTCAACACTGTCAGTTGGCTGTCAAACGATGGCCGAAGCGCTGTCGTCTGCCTGTCAGCCGGCTCGCGGAGGCGGCCCCGGGCAAGGCACACTCGCGGCCATGAAACTGCTGCTGGTGGAAGACGACCTCGCGATGGCCCAGGCGCTGCAGCTGGCACTGGAGCGGCGCGGCTTCGAGATGGCCGTGGTGCACAACGGCAGCGATGCGCTGCAGCAGCTGCGCAACCAGCCGCCCGACTTGGCGCTGCTCGACCTGACGATCCCCGGCCTGGACGGCCTGCAGGTGCTGCACCGCGCCCGCGCCGAGGGCATCCGCGTCCCCATCGTGGTGCTGACGGCGCGCGGCGCGGTCGGCGACCGCGTGCTGGGGTTGAACGCCGGTGCCGACGATTACCTGGCCAAGCCCTTCGACCTGGACGAGCTCGAGGCGCGCATCCGCGCGTTGCTGCGCCGCACCGCCGGCACCGGCACCGACGAGCTGTCCTGCGGCGCGCTGCGCCTGGAGCTGGCCTCGGGCGCGTTCTACCTGAACGACGACGTGTTCGACGTCACGCCGCGCGAGCAGGCGCTGCTGAAGGCGCTGATCGCGAAGCCCGCGCATGCCGTGCCGAAGGAGAAGCTGTTCCGCGTCGTGTTCCCGATGGAGACCGACATCCAGTTCGAGGCCATCGAGGTGGTGGCCTACCGCCTGCGCAAGAAGCTTGCCGGCTCGGGGGTCTCGCTGATCACCTTGCGCGGGCTGGGCTACCTGCTGCGGTCGGACCCTGCCGACGCCGGGCCATGAACCGCGACCTGCCGGCGGCCGACCTGTTCTACGGCCTGGCCAGGGCCTGTGCCGGGTGCGCGAGCGAAGAGCAGTTCGCGGACCTCGTCCGCACCTGGGTGCGCCGGCTGCTTCCTCACGGGGTGCTGATCGCCGCCATCGGGCGCATCGACCTGGAGCACCTGGAAATCCAGCACGCCATCGGCGTCGACTGCCCACCCGATGCGTTGTCGCAGATCCCGCGGCTGCTCAATCTGCGGGATCGACCGGTCGTCCGGCACTGGCTGCGAACCGGCGAGCCGCTCTGCCTGCAATTGCCCGAAGACGCTGCGCTGACGTCCCTGCGCGAGAGGCAGGAAATCGAGCACTTCGGCTTGGGTCGCCTCGCGATCCATGGCATGGTGGACCTGAAGGCGAGATCGGGGAGCTACTTCAGCTTCGGGCAAGTCGACACCTCGCTGGATCGGTCGGTGTTGCTGGACACCTTGCGGCTGATCGTGCCGTCCTTGCATCAGGCGATGCTCCAGTCCTGCCGGGCCGAGAACGACCAGAGAGCCGATCCGCTGGCCGCGCTCACCGCAGCTGAGCGCGAGCTGATGCAATGGGTGGCCGCGGGCCGAACCAACAACGAGATCGCCGAGCTGCGCAACCGCAGCGCTGCGACGGTGCGCAACCAGATTCACAGCGCCTTCGTGAAGATGGGGGTCACGAACCGGAGCGAGGCCATCCGCGTCCTGCTGCGCGACGCGTAACACCCGAGATCGTCCCGGCGCATGGAACGATCGTTCCATGGCCATCGGGCGTGGCAGATGCTGGAATGCGCCGGGTCAACACAACAGGCGCAACGCGCTCGACGAGGAGAACTTCATGTCATTGGAGAGGACACCCCTGCATCGGGGTGTGATGGGCATCGTGTTGTCGATGCTGATGCTGCTGGTCGGCGCGGTGCACGCG
>NZ_JBFUEB010000163.1:0-9733 GCF_056404395.1 Rhizobacter sp. P2_D12
GCGCTGGTGCGGGCCGCGCTGGCCGCCGGCGGCCGCGACAACGCGACCGCGATGGTGTTGCGCGTGCGCGGCCTGGCCGACGCCGAGCTGCACGACGCGCTGCGCCGCGGTCGCGACCTGCCGGTGCCGCCGCGGCTGAAGGTCGGCGACCGGCTGGACAGCTTCACGATCACCGCGCGCGTCGCCGACAACGGCGTGCACTGCCTGTACCAGGCGCGCAGCGACGAAGCCGATGCGCCGCTGGTTGCGCTGAAGACGCTGCACCTGTCGCGCGCCAACGATCCGCAGGAGCGCGCGATGCTGGCGCACGAAGCCTGGCTCGCGTCGCGCGTCGCGGCCACGCACGCCGACGGCTTCGTGCGGCTGCGCGAGCTGAAGGAGCCGACCGCCTTCTACGTGGCCTACGACTGGCACGCCGGGCGCACGCTGGAGCAGCTGCTCGCGAGCGGCAGCGCCGGCACGGTGGCCGAGGCGACCGATGCGGCGATCGCCATCGTGCGCGCGCTGGCCCGGCTGCACCGCCTGGGCGTCGTGCACCGCGACGTCAAGCCGGCCAACCTGCACCGCGGCGACGATGGCCAGTGGCGCCTGCTCGACCTGGGCGTCGCCGTCTCGGGCCGCGAGCCGCGCGTGCTGCGCAGCCTGCATGCCGGCACGCCCAGCTACATGAACCCCGAGCAGTGGGCCAGCGACGACAACGCGGCCGGCGAGGCGGCGAACGCGCGCAGCGACCTGTTCGCGCTCGGCGTCACGCTGTACCAGTGGCTGACCGGCCGGCTGCCGTACGGCGAGGTGCAGCCCTACCAGCGCGGGCGCTTCCGGAGCGACCCCAAGCCGCCGTCGCGGCTGCGCCCCGAGGTGCCGATCTGGCTCGACCACGTGCTGCTGAAGGCGGTCGCGCTGGACCCGCGCCAGCGCTTCGAGACCGCCGAGGAGATGCTGCTCGCGCTGGAGCGCGGCGCCTCGCGCCAGCTGGCCGCGCCACCCGCCACGCCGCTGGCGCGCCGCGACCCGCGGCTGCTGGGCAAGGTCGCGCTCGGCATCTCGCTGCTGCTGAACCTGCTGCTGGTCTACTGGCTGCTGTTCCTGCCCCGGTAGCCCGGATGCCAATCCGGGGCGGCGTCTCGATGCGTCCCGGATTGGCATCCGGGCTACGGGCCTGATCATTGGCGCACCTGCAGCCGCGTGGTGTGGAAACCGCCGGCGTCGGCCGCGACCGCCGGCCGCGCGCGGCCGCCCTTTTCAGCCCAGGTGCGGGTCCAGCGGATCTGCAGCACGCGCATCACCACCAGCATCACCAGCGCCAGCGCGGCGAACAGCGCGAAGCCCCACGCGTAGGTGCCGAGGTACTGCTTCGACAGGCCCATCGCGTTCGGCACCAGGCCGCCACCGAGCGCACCGATCTCGCCGATCATCGAGCCGGCCACCGCGGTGGCCGCCGGCCAGCGCAGCGGCACCAGTTGGAACAGCGCGCCGTTGCCGGCCCCGAGCGCCGCGAAGCACAGCATCAGCAGCAGCGTCGTGACCACCAGCGAGCCGGTGGCCAGGCCCGCCAGCACCAGGCAGGCGGCGACGACGACCAGCACCACGCTCAGCGTGTTGACGCCGCCCCAGCGGTCCGAGATCCAGCCGCCCACCACGCGCAGCGCGGCGCCCATGAAGGCGGCCAGCATCGTCAGCTGGCCGGCCTGCACCTTGCTGACGCCGAACTGGTCGTAGTAGTAGGAGGGCAGGAAGGTCGTGAGCCCGATGAAGCCGCCGAAGGTGACGGCGTAGATCAGGCTGAAGGCCCAGCCGTCGCCTTCGAACAGGCAGGCCACGTGCTCGCGCAGGCTGGCGTGGCTGTCGACGTCGGGCGGTTCCTTCGCGAGCACGATCATCACCAGCATCGGGATCGCGATCGCGGCCGCCGCGACGCCGTATACCGCCTGCCAGCCCAGCCACTGCGCGAGCGGCGGCGCGATCAGCACCGACACCGCGGTGCCGACGTTGCCGGCGCCCACCAGCCCCATCGCGAGGCCCTTGTGCTGCGGCGGAAACCAGCCGGCGCCCAACGACAGCGCGACGCCGAAGCTTGCGCCGGCGATGCCCAGCAGCACGCCCATCGCCAGCAGCTCGTTGAAGCTGTGCACGAAGAAGAAGCCGAACAGCATCGCCAGCGCGATCAGCCCCATCTCGACCAGCGTGGCGTTCTTGCGCCCGATGTACTGCGCCAGCACGCCGAGCGGAAAGCGCATCAGCGCGCCGGCGATGATTGGCACCGACAGCATCAGCCCCTTCTGCGCCGGCGACAGCCCGAAGGTCTCGCTGATGAAGGGCGCCATCGCGCCGTTCAGCACCCAGATGCAGCAGGAGAATGCGAAGTACAGGAAGGCCGCGAACAGCGTCGGGCCGTGGCCCGCGCGCAGGAAGCTCTTGAAGGAGGTGGACATGTGCAGCGCCGAAGCTGTTGGCACATGAATGCCCACATCGTCGTGAGCATCACCCGCGGTGCGGAGGCAAGGTCGGGTGCAGCGTCACACCCGGGCTGTCTGTTGCAAGCGTCGTGCCAGCGCCGCGGTGCGCCGCGCTGGTATGGTGCGGTCCTTGCACATCCCCTGCGGTTTCTCCTCTGACGACGACGCTTCCGGCTGCTTGTTCCATGACCTCTGCCCTTGTCCTGCTCGGTCCGTCCCACGGCCTGCCCACGCTGTCGGCCGACCTGCAATCGAGCGGCATTCACGTGCTTGGTGCGGTCGGCTGCGGCAACTTGGTGCGGGAAGCCATCCGGCTCGGGCCCGACCTGGTCGTTTGTCACGATGCGGCGGGCGATGCGACGGTGTTCGAGGCCTGCGCGCTGCTGGCCGCGACGGCGCCGCGCCCGGTGGCCTTGTTCACGCAGGATCCCGACGCGCAGAAGATCGAACGCGCGCTCGCCAGCGGCATCCAGGCCTACGTCGTCAACGGCTATGCACCGGCGCGGCTGCGGCCGGTGCTGCAGCTGGCGCAGGCGCGCTTCGCGCAGGAGCAGAAGCTGAAGGCGGCGCTCGACGACGTAACGCACCGCTTCGAGGAGCGCAAGCTGGTCGACCGGGCCAAGGGCATCCTGATGCGCGCGCGCCAGGTGTCCGAGGACGAGGCTTTCCGGGTGCTGCGCACGGCGTCGATGCACAGCAACCAGCGTGTCGGCCAGGTGTCGCAGCAGGTGATCGAGGCGGCGCGCTACGCCGAGGCGGTGAACCGTGCCGGCCAGCTGCGCATGCTGTCGCAGCGGGTCGTGAAGCTGTATGCGCTGTGCGCGCTGGGGGTCGACACCGGCACGCATGCGGCGCTGCTGGAGGCGTCGCGCGAGCGCATCGACGCCAACCTGCAGGCCTTGCGCAAGAGCGTGTCGCAGGCGACGTTCGGCGACCTGCTGGATGCCGTCGAGGTGCCGTGGCAGCGGCTGAAGGCGGCGCTGGCCGCCGCGCCCGAACGCCGGCTGGTGGCCGACATCGATGCGCTGGCCGAACGCGTGCTGGGGCAGGCCGACCAGCTGACCAGCAACCTCGAGACGGCCGGGCTGGTGGCGACGCTGCACGTGCTGAACGTCTGCGGGCGCCAGCGCATGCTGTCGCAGCGCTGGGCCAAGCAGGTGCTGCTGGCCGAGCTGCTGGACGGCGAGGCCGCGGCGCAGGCGCGCGCCGCGGGGCACGAGGCGGGCGCGGCCTTCGATGCGGCGATGCGCCACCTGGACGAGATCCCATTGAGCACGCGCGAGATCCGCGACTCGCTGGAGGCGGCGCGCGAGGCCTGGCTGGTGCTGACGCGGGCCGAGGCGCAGTCGGCGACGCTGCCTGGGCGGCGGGCGCTGGGCGAGGCCAGCGAGAGCCTGCTGGGCCTGTTCGAGCAGCTGACCGACCAGTACGAGCGCAGCATGCAGGTGCTGATGGGGTAAAGAGTCTCGCCATCCCCCGCAAGTCGGGGGGGCGGTGCAACTGTGTACCGCTATGATGAACAGAAGAGACATGGGAAGCGGCTGAAGGGGGCGAAGAGGACGCCCGGCCGCTTCAAAGCAGCAAACCACCCATCGCATGACAGATACCAAGCCCCTGGCCGTGCCCGCGCGCGTCGACAACGCGCGCGCGCTGACCGCATCGCTCGGGTTGGCACCGGAGGCGCTGGGCGCCCTGGTGTTCACGCTCGCCGACCGGCTCGACGCCTCGCTGGGCATCAAGGAAGCGGCCAGCGGCCGCTATGTGTACGCCAACGGCCGCCTGGCGGCCCTGGTCGGCCGCTCGCCCGACGGCTTGGTCGACGAGGACTGGCTCGATCCGGCCCAGGCCGCGACGCTGCGCACCGCCGACCAGTCGGCGATGGTGCAGACGCTGCCGCAGGTCAGCGAGCACCGCATCGAGCGCAAGGGCGTGCGGCGCGAATACAGCGTGACGCGCCAGGCGCTGGCCTCGGCCGAAGGTGGCGCGCCGCGCTACCTGTGCTGCCTGTGGATCGACCAGACCGACCAGCGCCACCACGAAACCCAGTTGCAGCTGGCCCTGCAGCAGCTCGAGACGCAGCAGCAGGCGAGCGAGGCCTTCCGGCGCGAGATGCAGGACCAGGCGCTGCGCGATTCGGTGACCGGGCTGTACCAGCGGGCGCACTTCGACGACCAGCTGCGCCGCGAGGTCGACCTGTCGTCGCGCGAGCACCGCGAGTTCGCGCTGGTGTCGGTGGCGCTCGATCCGCTCGGCGAGCAGGTGCGCGCGCTCGGGCCCGAGGCGCGGCAGCGGGTGCTCGAGGCGCTGGGGCGGCTGCTGCGCAGCAACACGCGGGCGATGGACGCGTCGTGCCGGCTCGAGGAAGACCTCTTTGCGGTGCTGCTGTCGGGTGTCGGGCTGGCGACGGCGCATGCCCGGATGGAAGGGCTGCGGCGGCAGTGCGCGACGCAGATCGTGATGCTGAACGGCCAGGACCTGGGCTTCACGGTGTCGATGGGGGTGGCGAGTTTTCCGCACACCGCCCACACGCAGGAGGAGCTGTTGCAGGCGGCGGATGCGGCGTTGGCCGAGGCGCGCCGCCGCGGCGGCAATCACGTGACCTTGGCGAGCATTCGCTTCGAGACTTCGTGATCGCACGAACCCCGGATTGGCATCCGGGCTACCTGAATTCGCAGCCCGGATGCCAATCCGGGTTCACGTCAATCCTTTGTAGAGCATGTAGCTCGCGAGCCCGTACAACAGCGCCGCGAACACCTTCTTCAACTTCGCCGTGTCGATCCGGTGCGCCGTGCGCGCCCCGAGCGGCGCCGTGGTCACGCTGGCCGCGGCCACCACCACCAGCGCCGGCAGGTAGATGAACCCGAGCGCCCCCGGCGGCATGTCGTGCAGCGACCAGCCGGCGTAGATGTAGCCCAGCGTGCCCGCCAGCGCGATCGGGAAACCGAGCGCCGCGGAAGTCGCGACGGCGGTGCGGATCGGCACGTTGCACCAAGTCATGAACGGCACCGACACGAAGGCGCCGCCGGCCCCCACCAGCGCCGACAGCATGCCGGTCACGCCGCCCGCGGCGAACATGCCCGCGCCCGCCGGCAGCTGCCGCGTCGGCTTCGGCTTCTTGTCGAGGAACATCTGCGTCGCCGAGAAGCCGACGAACAGCGCGAACAGCAGCGCCAGCAGGTGGGCCGGCAAGGCCTTCGCGACCTGCGCCCCGAGCAGCGAGCCCAGCACGATGCCGGGCGCGAACAGCTTGACGATGTCCCAGCGCACCGCGCCGCGCTGGTGGTGTGCGCGCACCGACGAGATCGACGTGAAGCAGATCGTCGCGAGCGAGGTGGCCACCGCCATCTTGATGACGTAGGCCTCGGGGAAGCCCTTCAGCGTCAGCAGGAAGGTCATGAACGGCACCAGCATCATGCCGCCGCCGACCCCCAGCAGGCCGGCCAGGAAGCCGGTGAAGGATCCCAGGATCAGCAGTTCGACGATGAGTTGCCAGCCCAGCCCGAGGCTCATGCAGGAGCCCGTTCGAGCAGCCGCAGCACGGCCTGCCATTCGGCCTGCGTGACCGGCGTGATCGACAGCCGGTTGCCCGGCTTCAGCACCACCATCGACGAAAGCGTCGGCGACTCGCGCATCTCGCGCAGCGACAGCAGCCGCGTCTTGCGATCGAGCGCGACGTCGACATGCCACCAGCGCGGCTTGTCGGCCGTCGCCTTGGCGTCGAAGTACTTGCTCTTCGCGTCGAACTGCGTGGCATCGAGATACGGCTCGCCCGCGACGCGCGCCAGGCCGGCGATGCCCGGCTCGGGGCAGGACGAGTGGTAGAACAGCACGCCGTCGCCGATGCGCATCTGGTCGCGCATGAAGTTGCGCGCCTGGTAGTTGCGCACGCCGACCCAGGGCACGCGATGCGCGGGCGCCGCGGCCAGGTCATCGATCGAACATTCGTCGGGCTCGCTCTTCATGAGCCAGAACTGTTCGGTCATGGGTGCTGCAGGCAATGGAGGAATAAGGTGTCCGTCGCGAACCGTGAGCCGCATTCCTGAACCCAGGGAGTTCAGGTGGGCGAGGTCAGCCGGGCTTCGGGTTCATCTGACGCGAGACGATCACACCAACCGGGCGATGTTCCAAGCCCTGGCTCATAAGAGCATCGGTTCAAGGAAATATAAAACTCACGCGAACGCAACGGACCCGAAAGATTCTACGCGCGCACTTCGCCGCGAGTGTGTCCGTTCAGAGCAATTGCCCGTCCGCCCCAAGGGCTTGGTCGACACGGGCGATCAAAGCGTCTATGTCGACGTCTTCGCTGTTGCTCGATGAAGCGACGGGAGCGGGCGATGACTTCGGCGCCGCAGGGCGTTCCGCCAGTGCATAGGCGAGATTGAGGGCCGCCAGCACCGCGATGCGCTCGCGCGCCTTGACGCGGCCGCCGTCGCGGATCGCGCTCATTTCGCGGTCGACGTTGCCCACGGCTTCGAGCAGCGACTGCTCGCCGCCTTCGGGGCAGCCGAGGATGTAGCTCTGCCCCATGATCGTGACTTCCATCTGCTTCATTTGGTGCGGCCTCCGGTGTCGGCACCGACCGCGGCGGGATCGGCCGGCAGGCGTTCGAGCAGCGCATCGATGCGCCCGCGCGCCGCGTTCAGGCGCGAGCGCAGGTTGTCGCGTTCATGCGTCACCGCGGCGAGTTGTTGTTCGAGCAGGGCGTTGGTGCGCTTGAGTTCATCGTGCCGCAGCAGCAGCCGCTCGACGCGTTCTGCAAGTTCGTGGATCTTGGCCATGGCGCACCAAAGGTGGATGTGTCGGCCGATTGTAGAGGTCCGCCCGGCACCTGCTTACAATCCCGCCCGTTGGTGCCCGTGCCGGTTCTCACGCCGGTGCAGTTAAACGGGAAGCAGAGGTTGCACGACCGCCACGGTCGCGCGGCCCGCCTGCGCTGCCCCCGCAACGGTCAGCGGACGAAGCCGATCGGCTTCATGCCTGCACATCGCCACTGGAGTCTTGCGGCTCTGGGAAGGTCGCA
Source organism: Rhizobacter sp. P2_D12 (assembly GCF_056404395.1). NCBI lineage: Bacteria > Pseudomonadati > Pseudomonadota > Betaproteobacteria > Burkholderiales > Sphaerotilaceae > Rhizobacter > Rhizobacter sp. P2_D12. The sequence continues at coordinate 7,477 of NZ_JBFUEB010000163.1, forward strand.
GGCGTCGTTCCGCCAGCCCGGATACCGGCCAACAGGGCGGCGCCGCGCGCGAGCGTGGCGTCATGGGTGCGCACCAGCGGGGAAGCTGGCGTGCACGGCTTGATCGGTTGTCCCTCATGAACCCTCGTCATTCGCAGCGGCGCGTGCCTGTCGCGCTCGGCCTGCTGGCCGGCGCCTGCGCCGCGTCCTTCCCGTCCTTCGCCCAGACCGCCGCGGTCGCGGCCGACGGCACCAACATCCTCGCGCCGGTCATCGTCAGCGCGACGCGCTTTGCCGAAGACGCCGGCAAGCTGCCGTTCGGCGTCAGCGTGATCACCGCCGCCGAGATCCGCGAAGCGGGCGTGTCGACGGTCAACGAGGCCATCATGAAGCTGCTGGGCGTGCCCGGCCGGCTCGACTTCTACGGCGGCGGCGACTATGCGCTCGACCTGCGCAACTTCGGCACCACCTCCGACAGCAACCAGGCCGTCATCGTCGACGGCATCAAGATCAGCGAGGCCGACCTGGGCGGCACGCGGCTGGCCGGCATCCCGATCGACGCGGTCGAGAGCATCGAGGTGATCCGCGGCAGCGGCGCGGTGCTGTACGGCGAAGGCGCCACCGGCGGCGTGATCGTCATCAACACCAAGGCCGGCAAGGGCCTCAAGCGCGCCAGCGGCGGCCAGGCCTATGCCGCGCTGGGCAGCCATGCGCTGCTCGACACGCGCGCCGGCGCGACGCTGGCGGCGGGCCCGCTGACGCTGGACGTCACCGGCAACCACCGCGAGACAGACAACCACCGCGACAACTTCCGCGCCGAGAACGAGGGCGCGTCGGCCACCGCGCAATGGCAGCTCACCGACGGGCTGCGCATCGGCGCGCTGACGAGCTGGGACACGCTGTCCACCGGCCTGCCGGGTTCGCTGACGGCGGCGCAGTACGCCGACAACCCGCGCCAGACCAGCAAGCCGAACGATCACGGGGACCTCCGCAACCGCCGGCAGGCCCTGTTCGCGAACGCCGCGCTCGGCGACTGGCAACTGGGCCTGGACGCCGGCTGGCGCGACAAGTCGCTCGACACGACGGGCAGCTCGACCTACAGCTACGACATCAACGCGAAGACGCTCGGCCTGCGCGCACGCCACAGCGCGCCGCTGGCCGGCGGCAGCAATGCACTGGTGGTCGGCTTCGACCACGGCGACTGGAAGCGCGACGTGCATGGCGCCTTCGGCAACACCGCCGACCAGCGTTCGCGCGCCGTCTATGTCAAGGACGACCACACCTTCGCCGGCGGCACGCGCGTCAGCCTGGGCGGGCGCAGCGAGCACGTCGAGAAGAACTACGACGACGGCTTCAACCCGGCCGGCCTCGAGGACACGCTGCATGCCTGGGAGCTGGGCCTGCTGCAGCCGCTGTCGGCCGCGGCCTCGGTGTACGGCCGCATCGGCAGCAGCTTCCGGCTCGCGAATGCCGACGAGTTCAGCTTCACGACGCCGAACCTGCCGCTGCGCCCGCAGACCTCGCGCGACGTCGAGCTGGGCCTGCGCTGGAAGGCCGACGCGACGCGTGCCGAGTTGCGCGTGTACCGCAGCAAGCTGACCGACGAGATCGGCTTCGACCCGACCGCCGTCAACGCGTTCGGCCCGAGTGGCGCGAACATCAACTTCGAGCCGACGCGCCGCCAGGGCGTCGAGGCCGAGCTGTCGCAGGGGCTGGGGTCGACGGCCCATGTGCGCGTGGTCGCGGCGTCGCGCCAGGCACGCTTCACGTCCGGCAAGTACGACGGCAAGGACGTGCCGCTGACCGCGAAGACCACGCTGGCACTGCGCGGCGACTGGGCCTTCGCGGCCGGGCACCGTGTCGATGCCGGCGTGAACCACGTGTCGTCGCAGACGCCGGACTTCGACAACATCTGCACCGTGCCGGCGCACACGACGCTGGACCTGCGCTATGCCTGGCAGGTGCAGCAGCTCGAGTTCGCGTTCGGCGTGAACAACGCGACCGACAAGCAGTACTACACGCAGGCCTTCCGCTGCGTGGGCGGGCAGACCAGTTCGATCTATCCGGAAGACGGCCGCAGCGTCACCGCCTCGGTCCGTCTCCAATTCTGACCATGCATGAACTGATCCTCGGCGGCCAGCGCAGCGGCAAGTCGCGTTGCGCCGAGTCGCGCGCGATGGCCTGGCTGGCGGTGCCCGGCCGCGAGGCCGCGCTGCTGGCCACCGCGCTGCCGGGCGATGCCGAGATGCGCGCGCGCATCGCGCGGCACCGCCGCGAC
>NZ_JBFUEB010000164.1:0-9634 GCF_056404395.1 Rhizobacter sp. P2_D12
ACCCCGACGTGCGCCGCATGCTGATGACGATGCGCGCACTGACCGAAGGTTGCCGCGCGATGGCGCTGACGGCCGCCGCGGCCTACGACGCGGCGCATGCCCACCCGGACGCCGAGCTGCGCAGGCAGAACCAGGCCTTCTACGAGTTCATGGTGCCACTGGTGAAAGGCTACAGCACCGAGATGAGCCTGGAGGTGACGAGCCTGGGCGTGCAGGTGCACGGCGGCATGGGCTTCATCGAGGAGACCGGCGCGGCGCAGTACTACCGCGACGCGAAGATCCTGACGATCTACGAAGGCACGACCGCGATCCAGGCGAACGACCTGGTGGGCCGCAAGACGGCGCGCGATGGCGGCCAGACGGCCAAGGCGATCGCGGCGCAGATCGAGAAGACCGAGGCCGAGCTCGGCAAGCAGGGCAGCGAGGCCGCGCGCGCGATGCGCGGGCGCCTGGCCGCGGCGCGCGAGGCCTTCGTGCAGGTGGTCGATTTCGTGGCCGGTTCGACCAAGGCGCACCCGAACGCGGTGTTCGCCGGCTCGGTGCCCTACCTGATGCTGGCCGGCAACCTGATGGCTGGCTGGCAGCTCGCGCGCGCGCTGCTGGTGGCCGAGACGCAGCTGGCGGCGGGCGAGGGGGACAGCGCCTTCCTGAAGGCCAAGCTCGCCACCGCGCGCTTCTATGCCGACCACATCCTGAGCCGCGTGCCCGGCCAGCGCGATGCCATCCTCGAAGGTGGCGACAGCGTGATGGCGCTGGCGATGGACGCCTTCTGATCAATCCACGCAATCCACGGAGACCTGCCTTGTCGCTTCCGCCCGTTCTGCAGAACCTGCCGCTGCCGGTGATCGGCTCGCCGCTGTTCATCATCAGCAACCCCAAGCTCGTGATCGAGCAGTGCAAGGCCGGCATCGTCGGCGCCATGCCGGCGCTGAATGCGCGCCCGGCCGAGCTGCTCGACGCGTGGCTGGCCGAGATCACCGAAGCGCTGGCCGCGCACGACCGCGCGCATCCGCAGCGCCCGGCCGCGCCGTTCGCGATCAACCAGATCGTGCACAAGAGCAACGACCGGCTCGAGCACGACATGGCGCTGTGCGCGAAGTACAAGGTGCCGATCGTCATCACGTCGCTGGGCGCGCGCACCGACGTCAACGACGCGGTGCATGCCTGGGGCGGCATCGTGCTGCACGACGTCATCAACAACTTCTTCGCGAAGAAGGCGATCGAGAAGGGCGCCGACGGGCTGATCGCCGTGGCGGCCGGCGCCGGCGGCCATGCGGGCGTGAAGAGCCCGTTCGCGCTGGTGCAGGAGATCCGCGAGTGGTTCGACGGCCCGCTGGCGCTGAGCGGCTCGATCGCGAGCGGCAACGCGATCCTCGCGGCGCAGGCGATGGGCGCCGACCTGGCCTACATCGGCTCGGCCTTCATCGCCACCGAAGAGGCGCGCGCGAGCGACGACTACAAGAAGATGATCGTCGACAGCAGCAGCGACGACATCGTCTACAGCAACCTCTTCACCGGCGTGCACGGCAACTACCTGAAGGGCTCGATCGTCCAGGCCGGGCTCGACCCGGAGAACCTGCCGCAGAGTGACCCGAGCAAGATGAACTTCGGCGGCGATGCGCGCAAGGCCTGGAAGGACATCTGGGGCTGCGGCCAGGGGATCGGGGCGGTGCGCGACGTGGTGCCGGCGGGCGTGCTGGTGGAGCGGTTGCGCGGCGAGTACGCGGCGGCGCGGCGCCGGCTCGCGGCCTGAGCCGCGTCCCGTTTCAGTTCACTGCAGCCGCCGCCACTTGATGGCGTTGCCGGTCGCCTCGTCCCACACGGCCACCGCGGGCCCGGCCGGCTCGACACTGAGCCCGACGCGCCCGGTGAAGTAGCGCGAGCCACCGAGCGACACGCTGGGCAGCGTGATGCCCTCGGCGATCGGCGTGGCCGCCTGCAGGCCGCCGCTGGCCAGCACGCGGCGCGCATACAGGGCGTCGCTGCTGCCGTGCGTGCTCCACAGCGCGGTCCAGTTGCAGGCGTCGTCGACGCCCAGGCGCACTGCCTCGGCTGGATCGGCCGAGCGTCCCAGCTCGAGGCGATCGCCGACCACGCCGGCAGCCGAGCGAAGGGTGGTCGACATGACCCTCGCGCTTGCGGCCTGCGAGTGCCAGGCGAGGGCGGTCGACCCGTCGCGGCACACCGCGAGATCGAACTGCGGCGAGCCGGTTTCGTTGGTCGAGGGCGTGCCGGTCGCCACCGGAACGCTCCACTGCCCCGGGGACTGCAGCCGCGCCTCGTAGAACGTGCCGTGTCCGCCGAACCAGGCCATCGCCGCCTGGCCTCCGGAGCCGGTGACCAGGCGCGGCTGGAAGAGAGTCTTCGTGTCGGCCGCTGCATTGACGCAGGTGGCCGCGCTCCAGCTGCCGGCGTGCAGCGTGCGCGAGACGAGGCAGAAGCCGCCGAGGTTGTCCGCGGGCTCCTCCAGCCAGGCGGCCACGACGTCGCTCCCGGCGGACACCGCGTGCACGCCCCAGCCGGTGGTGACGCCCAGCGACGGATCGTCGAGCTGCACCGGTGCGCCGAGGTTGCCGGCGGCGTCCAACGGGCGGGCGCGCAGCGTGACGGTGCTGCGCGGTGCGGCAGGGACCTCGGTTTCGTAGAAGAACTGCGAGCTGCCGTCGGCCAGCGTCAGCAGCAACCTGGCGGTGAAGCCGCCGTTCGTTTCCTGCTCGACGACCGCGCCCCAGCCCGATGCCGCGCTCCAGTGGCGGCTGACGACCCGGCCGGTGACGACGTGGGGCTGGTACTCCTCGACCCAGATCACCGTCACGCCGCCGTCCGCGGTCACCGCCACGCGGGCGGAGTTGAGCGCGACGTTCAACGCGCCCGACACCTTCAGCGCCGTCGGTGCCATGCCCGGGCCGGCGACCTGTACCCACAGCTCGTTCAACTGCGAGCCGGCATCGGTGGCGGTCCAGGCGGCAGCCGTCCAGTTGCCGGCACTGCCCGCCACCGTGGCCGGATTGCGCGCGGCGGAGGGCACGTTGTCCAGACTGTGGGTCGTGCTCCATCCGCTGCTGCCGTAGGCTTGCGTGACGATCTGGCCGCTCGTGAGGCCGCCCCAGCGGAAGACGGTCTTGCCGCTGGCGTCGAGGGTCGGGTCGGACAGGACGTAGCCGCCACCGGCGCCGGTCAGCATCAACGTCGTGCTCCAGCCCAGGTCGTTGGGCGCCGGAGCCGGGGACGGCGCTGGGGCAGGAGACGGGGCCGGAGATGGGGTCGGAGATGGGGCCGGAGCCGGAGCAGGGGCCGGCGAGGGCGCTGGGGACGGTGCGGGCGCTGGCGCGGGTGCGGGCGTTCCACCGCCGCCGACCGGCGCCGGTGCCGGGCTGCCCCCGCCACCCCCACCGCCACAGGCGGCCAGCACGGACACGAACAGCGCGGACAGCGCGCGGGCGCGCACGCAGCGCGCCGCCAGGTACTTCAGCATCAGGATCCCTCCATCCAGTGTGCGGCTCGACCCGGGTGGGCGGCCATCTCGGTCTTGCGATGGTGGAAAGTCTACGGTCCGGCCGCGACGTGCCGGTCGGCGGGAGGGCGCTGAAACTAGGGGGACAGGCGGTTCTGTGGCGGCAAAGCTGCGCGGCCCACCCGATCGGAATCCCGATTGACGCTGCCGCCGGGCGGGGAGCACAGTGCCGCGGCGCAGGTCGCGCGAGGAGATTGCCATGAAGACGTCCCGGCTGACGCTCACGCTGTCAGGTGCCCTGGTGTTTGCACTCGGCCTGGCCACCGGCCTGACCGCACAGACGCTGACCGATTCCCCTCAGCGCGCGGAACAGAAGCGCACCGACCTGAGCGGCACGCCCAACATGGAGGTGATCGCATCCATCGTCGAGCTGAAGCCGGGCCAGAGCAGCAACCTGCACGTCCACCATGGCGTGGAGGCCTTCCACGTGCTGCAGGGCACGATGGTGCAGGCGCCCGGCAAGGATCCGTCGATGATGCCCACCGGCCTGACCGGCCTGAACCTGCGCGACGTGCAGCACGGCAGCTTCAAGGTGGTCGGCGAGACGCCGCTGAAGCTGTTCACGGTGCACATCGTCGACAAGGGCGCACCGCTGTACGACTTCGCCAAGTGATCACGATGGACTACACCGCGGCGGCCACCCGCTACGACGCCATGCCGTACCGCCGCTGCGGCCGCAGCGGCCTGAAGCTGCCGGCGCTGTCGCTCGGCCTGTGGCACAACTTCGGCGACGCCACGCCGCTCGCCGGGCAGCGCGCGCTGCTGCGCACCGCGTTCGACCTCGGCATCACCCACTTCGACCTCGCGAACAACTACGGCCCGCCCTATGGCAGCGCCGAGGCCAACTTCGGCCGGCTGCTGCGCGAGGATTTCAAGGGCTACCGCGACGAGTTGGTGATCTCCACCAAGGCCGGCTACGACATGTGGCCGGGCCCGTACGGGCAGGGCGGCGGCTCGCGCAAATACGTGCTCGCGAGCCTGGACCAGAGCCTGCGCCGCATGGGCCTGGACTACGTCGACATCTTCTACTCGCACCGCTTCGACGCGGCGACGCCGCTCGAGGAGACCGCGTCGGCGCTCGCCACCGCGGTGCAGTCCGGGCGCGCGCTGTATGTCGGCATCTCGTCGTACTCGGCCGGCAAGACGGCCGAGATGGCGCGGCTGTTGCGCGCGCTTGGCGTGCCGCTGCTGATCCACCAGCCGTCGTACAGCCTGCTGAACCGCTGGATCGAGGGCGGGCTGCTGGCGACGCTGGACACTGAAGGCGCCGGCTGCATCGCCTTCAGCGCGCTCGCGCAGGGGCTGCTGACCGACAAGTACCTGGACGGCATCCCGGCCGATGCGCGCATCAACCGGCCGGGCGGCGGCTCGATGAAGCCGGAGCACCTGTCGGCGGCCAACCTGGAGCGCGTGCGCGCGCTGCGGGCGATCGCGCAGCGGCGCGGCCAGTCATTGGCGCAGATGGCGCTGGCCTGGGTGCTGCGCGACCCGCGCGTGACGACTGCGCTGATCGGCGCCAGCCGGCCGCAGCAGCTGCACGAGAACGTGGCGGCGCTGGCGCGGCTGGATTTCAGCGCCGACGAGCTGGCCGAGATCGACCGCCATGCGCAGGACGGCGGCATCGACCTCTGGGCGCGCTCCAGCCACGACCAGGCGTTCTGAGACCCGCACTCAGTGCGCGCGCGATGCGCCGGCGGCGAGCAGGTCGCGGCTGAAGTCCAGCAGCCGCGCCGAGGCCATCCGCGCGGCGCGCTGCAGCACCTCGGCGGACGGCGTGCTGCGCAAGGGCAGCGCACCGCTCTCGACTTGGCGGCACAGCGCGTCGGCCAGTTGCTGCACGGTTTTCGGCAGGCTGGAGGGGCCGGGCCGGCCCGCATTCGCCTGGCGCAGCGGCAACGAGGCGGTGCGCGCACGCGCCGTGGCATCGCCGGAGTGCCCCGGCGGGCGCTTCAGCAGCGCGCCGTGCAAGGCCTCGTCGAGGCCGGCGCTGCGGTCCTTGTCGGCCGCCGGCGTGCTGCGGCTGCTCTTGCCGGTGGTCGTGCCGGTGGTCGTGCCGCGGCGCGTCGCCACGCCGGGCAGTCCGGGGGCGGGGCGTCCGAGGGGGTTGATCGTCATCGTGCGCTCCTCAGACTTTCATGAAGGTGAAGGCAGCCGGCTCGGCGGCTGCCGGCGCGGCGCTGCCCAGCGCCTTGGCCGCCTTGTGCTGCTCCTCGCGCAGCAGGTACAGCAACGGGCTTTCGGCGGCTTCGGCGTCCGGGCCGAGCTGGCCGCTGGCGGCCACCAGCAGCGCGATCGCGTCGACGCGGCAGGTGTCGCGGTCGGCCTGCCCGCCTTGCATCAACTCGGCGGTCACGTCGTCGATCAGCGCCTGGAAGCGGCCGGCCATCTCCGTGCTCAGCCCGGGTGGGGCCGATGCGGGCGCCGGCGTCGGCGCCGCGGCCTGGAACGGGTTGCGGCCCTGGCGGGCGTTGCGGCCCGACACGTCCTGGGGTTGCAAGATCACGGCGGCAGTCATGGCTGACGATAAGCCGCCCCGGCGCCGGTGGCTGGCGCGCGGCGGAAGCGGCGTACGCCCGCGCGAAGATCAGGCCGGACGAAACACGCCGATTCCACGAGGTGGTCCGCAGAATTCCAACGGTGTTACAGTCCGCCCCGTGACTTTCAGGTCCTTCCCGTCCCCTTGCTGGTAACAGTCAAGGCGGGTCGCAATCCGCCAGCCGGTCTAGCCGTGTCGCGGAAGGTTTTCAACCCACTACAGCACTGGAAACCAGTGTGAAAGGTGAGCGAAATGATGCAGGAATACAGGTCGAACTCGTACCTGTTCGGGGGCAATGCGCCCTACGTCGAGGAAATGTACGAGGCCTACCTCGACAACCCGGGCTCGGTGCCCGACAACTGGCGCAGCTATTTCGACGCCCTGCAGCACGTTCCTGCCGCCGACGGTTCGTCCGCCGCCGACGTGCCGCACGCCCCGGTCGTCGAATCCTTCGCGCAGCGCGCCAAGGCCAATGCCTTCGGCAACAAGGCCAGCAGCGCCGACCTGGCGGTCGCCCGCAAGCAGGTCCACGTCCAGTCGCTGATCGCCGCCTACCGCTTCCTCGGCTCGCGCTGGGCCGACCTGGACCCGCTCAAGCGCGTCGAGCGCCCCAAGATCCCCGAGCTCGAACCGGCGTTCTACGACCTGAGCGAGTCCGACATGGACATCTCGTTCAGCGCCACCAACACCTACTTCAGCACCGCCGAGCAGATGACGCTGCGGCAGATCGTGCAGGCGCTGCGTGAAACGTATTGCGGCTCGATCGGCGCCGAGTACATGCACATCACCGACCAGCCCGAGAAGCGCTGGTGGCAGCAGCGGCTGGAGGCGATCCGCTCCAAGCCCAATTTCACGGCCGAGCAGAAGATCCAGATCCTGAACCGCCTGACGGCTTCGGAAGGCCTGGAGCGCTACCTGCACACCAAGTACGTCGGCCAGAAGCGCTTCTCGCTGGAAGGCGGCGAGAGCTTCATCGCGTCGATGGACGAGCTGGTGCAGCGCGCCGGCGAGAAGGGCGTGCAGGAGATCGTGATCGGCATGGCCCACCGCGGCCGCCTGAACGTGCTGGTCAACACGCTGGGCAAGATGCCCAAGGACCTGTTCGCCGAGTTCGACCACACCGCGCCCGAGAACCTGCCGTCCGGCGACGTCAAGTACCACCAGGGCTTCTCGAGCGACGTCACCACCGACGGCGGCCCGGTGCACCTGAGCCTGTCGTTCAACCCGTCGCACCTGGAGATCGTCAACCCGGTCGTCGAAGGCTCGGTCAAGGCCCGCCTCGACCGCCGCGGCGACACCGAAGGCGACACCGTGCTGCCGGTGCTGGTGCACGGCGACGCGGCCTTCGCCGGCCAGGGCGTCGTGATGGAGACGCTGGCGCTGGCGCAGACGCGCGGCTACTACACCGGCGGCACCGTCCACATCGTCATCAACAACCAGATCGGCTTCACCACCAGCGACCCGCGCGACACGCGCTCGACGCTGTACTGCACCGACGTGGTCAAGATGATCGAGGCGCCGGTGCTGCACGTGAACGGCGACGACCCCGAGGCGGTCGTGCTGTGCACCCAGCTCGCGCTCGACTACCGCCAGGAGTTCAACAAGGACGTGGTGGTCGACATCGTCTGCTTCCGCAAGCTGGGCCACAACGAGCAGGACACGCCGGCGCTGACGCAGCCGCTGATGTACAAGAAGATCGCGCAGCACCCGGGCACGCGCAAGCTGTACGGCGACAAGCTGATCGCCCAGGGCGTGCTGCCGGCCGACGGCCCGGACGCGATGGTGAAGGAATTCCGCGCCGCGATGGATGCCGGCAAGCACACCATCGACCCGGTGCTGACCAACTACAAGAGCAAGTACGCGGTCGACTGGTCGCCGTACTTGAACAAGAAGTGGACCGACTCGGCCGACACCGCGCTACCGCTGGCCGAGGTCAAGCGCCTGGCCGAACGCATCACGACGCTGCCGGCCAACTTCAAGGCCCACCCGCTGGTCGAGAAGGTGCTGGCCGACCGCGCCGCGATGGGCCGCGGCGAGATCAACATGGACTGGGGCATGGGCGAGCACCTCGCCTTCGCGTCGCTGGTGGCCAGCGGCTACCCGATCCGCCTGTCCGGCGAGGACAGCGGCCGCGGCACCTTCACGCACCGCCACGCGGTGCTGCACGACCAGAACCGCGAGAAGTGGGACGAGGGCACCTGGACGCCGCTGCAGCACGTGGCCGACAACCAGGCCCCGTTCGTCGTGATCGACTCGCTGCTGTCGGAAGAGGCGGTGCTCGGATTCGAGTACGGCTACGCCAGCGCCGACCCGAACACGCTGACCATCTGGGAAGCGCAGTTCGGCGACTTCGTCAACGGCGCGCAGGTCGTGATCGACCAGTTCATCGCCTCGGGCGAGGTCAAGTGGGGCCGGGCCAACGGCCTGACGCTGATGCTGCCGCACGGCTACGAAGGGCAGGGCCCGGAGCATTCGTCGGCACGCCTGGAGCGCTTCATGCAGCTGGCCGCGGACAACAACATGCAGATCGTGCAGCCGACCTCGGCCAGCCAGATCTTCCACGTGCTGCGCCGCCAGATGGTGCGCATGTTCCGCAAGCCGCTGGTGATCATGACGCCGAAGTCGCTGCTGCGGAACAAGGACGCCACGTCGCCGCTGGCCGAGTTCACCAAGGGCGAGTTCAAGACGGTGATCCCGGAAGCCAGCGCCGAGATCGTGGCCGACAAGGTCAAGCGCATCATCGCCTGCTCGGGCAAGGTCTACTACGACCTGGTGAAGGCGCGCGCCGAGAAGAAGGCGCTCGACACCGCCATCATCCGCGTGGAGCAGCTGTACCCGTTCCCGCACAAGGCCTTCGCGGCCGAGGTGAAACGCTACCCGAACGCGACCGAGATCGTCTGGTGCCAGGACGAGCCGCAGAACCAGGGCGCCTGGTTCTTCGTGCAGCACTACATCCACGAGAACATGACCGACGGCCAGCGCCTGGGCTACGCAGGGCGTCCCGCCTCCGCCTCCCCGGCGGTGGGCTATGCGCACCTGCACCAGGAGCAGCAGAAGGCGCTGCTCGACCAGGCCTTCGGCAAGCTCAAGGGCTTCATCCTCACCAAATAACAAGCCCCCGGCTGAACAATCAGAAAGATCCTCATGGCAATCGTAGAAGTCAAGGTCCCGCAGCTGTCCGAATCGGTGGCCGAAGCCACGCTGCTGCAGTGGAAGAAGAAGCCCGGCGAAGCCGTCGCACTGGACGAGATCCTGATCGAGATCGAGACCGACAAGGTCGTGCTCGAAGTGCCGGCGCCGGCCGCCGGCGTGATGGCGCAGATCGTCAAGAACGACGGCGAGAGCTGCACCAGCGATGAAGTGATCGCGAAGATCGACACCGAAGCGGTGGCGCAGGTCAGCCCGCTCGAGGTGAAACCGGTGCCGGCCCCGACGGCGGCTCCGGCGGCGGCTGCCGCGGCGGCCCCGGCCGGCGGCAGCAAGGGCGACGTCGCGATGCCCGCGGCCGCCAAGCTGCTGGCCGACAACAACCTGTCCACCAGCGCCGTCGCCGGCACCGGCAAGGACGGGCGCGTCACCAAGGG
>NZ_JBFUEB010000165.1:0-9430 GCF_056404395.1 Rhizobacter sp. P2_D12
AGTGGGCCACCGTGTTCGGCGATGCGAAGATGACCACTGCGCTGCTGGACCGGCTCACGCATCATTGCCACATCCTGGAGACCGGCAACGACAGCTACCGCTTCAAGAACAGCTCCGCTCAACCCACACTGCCCAAGAAGGAGTCCAAAGCCAAGAAGTTATCCACAACGTGAGCCAGCTTGGCTCGAAAACGGGTGGGTCAACATTGGATGGAAAACCCGGGTCAGCTCTCCGTGGAACTCAACACCCGCGCGAAAGGCTGCTGCGCAAGCCTGAAGTTCTCTCCCGGATCGGCTTCTGTACATCAACCCTCTATGCCCGGATCCGAGAGGGCGTTTTCCCCCCACCGGTTTCCTTGGGCGTTCGATGCGTCGCGTGGCGTGAGAGTGACGTGGACGCGTGGATCGCCGATCGCATTGCACAATCGCAAGCAGCGAATCCACGACGCACGTCTCGCCTTGATATGTGAGTCGGCCGGGGCAACGCTGCGCTGCGCAGCCCTCGCATTCCAAAGAGGCTCTGCGACAGCTCACTTCACGCTGGGACCTTTGCCAGCTTTTCCAAGAATGCTTGCTCCAAGGCCTCTGCGCCCTTGCCATAGTGGGCTTCTCGATGATGCTCTGGGCAGAGCGCAATCACGTTGTCGACTCGATCGGGGCCCTGCGCCGACAAAGCGATGACGTGATGCGCCTCCACGTAGTACGACCCGTCGGTCATCTCGAAGCCTCGCACTTCGCAGTACTCGCACTTCCCCTGGGCTCGGCGGATCACATAGTCCCGCACCGCTGGATCGCGGCGGTACCCCGATCCGCCCTTGCTGCGCGTCCGCGCCGGGGCGGCATGGCCGGAAGGGGGACTGCCCAGATCGTCAATCGCGCTGTCGATCGGAGACACCACGCCGTGTCGGCCCGCGGCAACTTCGACCGCGGCAATTTGACCCACCAGCGTGGCGACCACCTCGTCACCCTCTTCCGAGAGTCTAAGCACCAGAAGCTGATCCTCATCGAAGTACTGTCGTTCGCGGGTAGCGGCGAGAACGTCTCTAGCCTCGCAGCGGATGCCATAGGTGGCATGTCCAGCGACCAGTACGCTCTCAAGCACTCGTTTCAGCTCCGTGGCCCCGGCGCGCTTGTCCTCAACGTCGCGAACCCAGTTCCACAAAACATAGCGATCACCCTGCACCCCGTCCGCCCAGATGGTGAAGAGTGCGAGACCGCGTTCTCGGTTGTATCCGCACCAACGATCCCGGGGGTTCGTCAGCTCCGCGCCGAGGAACGCGCAGAAGTCGGAAAACGATCGAGTGTTCTTTCGGGGCGAGAGTTGGGGCACGACGGCCTGCTGTGGCGTCTGGGCGGGCGCAGACGTCAACGCTCGAGCTGCGGGCGCGGCTGCGACCGCGGGTGCTGCTCCAATGAACGGGTTGAAGGAGTACCCAACCTCCTTCAAAAGGCGCTCGGCTTGCTTCACCAGGATCGGGTCGATGAGCGTACGCCACTGGGTCTCGACGACCAACGCTTCGACGGTCAGATCTAGACGCTTCAGCTCGAAGAGTCGCAGAAACCCGTCCGACGGTCTGCCCTTCGCGAGTAACTGCCGCACGGTGGCATCGCCCCCCTGCGATCCCAGCATCTGCTTGAACTTCGTGGGCCGGTAGCCCAGCGCTTCCGCTTCAGCCGCCTTCTGGCTCAGGAACTCGGTGAAAGCAATGTCTTCGTGCCGCGTCATCATTTGACGTCACTCCTCGTTTGCCGACGGTGATTTCCAATCATGCTTCGATTTCAATTGCTCCCGGTGGCCGTTGCTCCATCAGGACTGCTTCTACCGTTGATCACGCCGCAGTAGCCATCAAATGGACAACTTCGGCACCAGACCGAAGTCGGCCTAAGTAGTCTGCCCACACTTGCATCATGGAGCGCCGCTGAGCGACATATTCGGTGCGGTTGTATGCGCGGCCGAGAGCGTCCTTCACAGCGTGCGCCAGCTGCGCCTCGACGATGTTTTCATCGACTCCGAGACGCTCAACGAGCATGGTCCGAGCCATCGCGCGAACGCCGTGCCCCGTCATCTCGTCCTTGCCGAAGCCCATCCGCCGCAACGCGGCCAACACCGCGTTGTCGCTCATCGGCCGATCGTCAGTGCGTGCGCTCGGGAACACGTAGAGCCCGTGACCTGTCAGAGGACGCAGGTCCGCAAGAATCTCCACGGCCTGCCGCGAGAGCGGCACCAGGTGCGGCATGCCAGACGCTTTCCCCATCTTGCTGCGCTTCATGCGCTCACTCGGGATGGTCCACATCGCTTTCTCAAGGTCGACCTCTGACCACTGCGCCGAACGCAACTCCCCGGGCCGCTGGAACACCAGCGCGGCGAGCTGCAGCGCCGCTCGAGTCACCGGGTGGCCTTGGTAGTCATCGATCGCTCGAAGGAGTTCACCGGTCCGTTTCGGATCCGTGATCGCCGCATGATGCTTGACGTACACCGGAGCGAGCGCGTCGCGCAGATCCGCTGACGGATCCCGATCACACCGGCCGGTGGCGATGCCGTATCGAAAGACCTGACCACACGCCTGCTTCACGCGATGCGCGGTCTCCAGCGCACCCCGCGCCTCAACGCGTCGCAGGCACTGCAAGATCGCCGGCGCCTTGATCTCGGCCAACGACACACGCCCCAGCCAGGGAAACACGTCCTGTTGAAGGCGCGTCAGCGTCCGCTCGGCATGGCCCGCGCTCACCTTGAAGCGATGCACGCGCTCCATCCACTCGGACGTGACCGCCTCGAAGGAATCGGCCGTCGGCAGTCCAGCATCGGCACGCCGCTGTGCCTCGCGCTGCTCCACGGCCTCGGCACGCTTCACCTTGCGGACGCCGCTCGGATCGATCCCCTCGCTGACCAGGCTGCGCGCCTCATCGGCCTTCCGCCGTGCCAAGCCGAGGCCCGTCTCCGGGTAGGTGCCCAGGCTGATGGTTTTGCGAACCCCACCGATGCTGTAGTCGAAGCGCCAGCCGTGCGCACCACCCTTGACGAACAGGAGGAGGTAGAGACCGGCGCCATCGGGCAGCCGCTTGCGGGCGTCGCCGGGCTTGATGGAGCGGATGAGAGCGTCGCCAGAGATCAGTTCGCGTGCCATGCAGTAACTCAGAAGGGGCAAGGGCACGCATTCTGCGGTTACTGACGAAGTTACTGCAATGGCAACGAGCAGCCCCCGGAAGTTACTGCACTCAGCCGCACAACAAAAAAGCCCTAGAGCGTTGTGGCTCTAGGGCTTTTTGCAACATCGCGGTCCTTGTCGGACCCTCATTTGGTGGAGCCGGGGGGAATCGAACCCCCGTCCGCAAGCCATCGTCGGGCAGATCTACATGTGTAGCTGTCTGGTTTGGGTTTTAAGGCCGGTGGTCGCGCAGCAGCACGCTACCCTCGTCCCGAGTCACTTGATTTAGCCCTTGAACCTTGTAACCCGGCTCAGAGCGATTCCATGTGAATGACTTCGCACCCTCGGGTTGCCCCTCAGGCCCAGCCCATGAACAAGCTGGTGCGAAGCTCGCCGGTGTTAGGCGGCGAGAGACTCATTTACGCTGCGAGAGCGTAGTCAGAGTCGTTAGCTGCGTTGGCAGTTAAGTTGTTTCCAGATGGATTTACGAGCGAACTGGTGCTCGACATGCCCTACGCCGAATCCGAACCTCCGTCGAAACCAGGTCGGCCCCAGAGCCGTGTAGTTTAGGCCACGGCGAGCAGCTTCAAGAGCTCATCGGGCGAATGAATGACATGCTGTGCCCCCCACGCGCCCACCGGCTCGCCGACCCCCAGGTAGCCCCAGGCCGCAGCCACCGTGCTCATCCCGGCCGCATGCCCCGCCTGCACGTCGCGCAGGTCGTCGCCGACGTACACGCAGTCCTGCGCCGCCACGCCCATCTGCCGCGCCGCCTCCAGCAGCGGTGCCGGGTGCGGCTTCGAATGCGGGGTCGTGTCGCCGCTCACCACCGCCCCGGCGCGCCGGTCCAGCCCCAGCGCCTTCACCAGCGGATCGGTGAAGCGCCTCGCCTTGTTGGTCACGATGCCCCAGGCCAGCCCGCGCTGTTCGATCGCATCCAGCAAGGCCGGCACCGCGTCGAACGCCCGCGTGTGCTGCGTCATCCGCGCCTCGTAGCGATCGAAGAACTCGTCGCGCAGCGCGATGAAGCCGTCATCGGTGGGCTTGATGCCCAGCGCCACGCCGATCATCCCGCGCGCCCCCGCCCCCACCATCGGCCGGAACTGCTCGAACGCGAGCACCGGCAGGCCGCGCGCCAGCCGCATGTCGTTGCCGGTACCGGCCAGGTCGGGCGCGCTGTCGATCAAGGTGCCGTCCAGGTCGAACAGCACCGCCTTCACGCGCAGGCTCACAGCGGCTTCCTGCACGCGAACAGGTAGTTCACGCTGGTGTCGGCCGACAGCCAGTAGCGGCCGGTGAGTGGGTTGTATTCCATGCCGCGCGTCGATTCGAGCGCCAGGCCGGCCGTGCGCGTCCATTGCGCCAGCTCGCTCGGGCGGATGAAGCGCGCGTACTCGTGCGTGCCCTGCGGCAGCAGCTTCAGCAGGTACTCGGCGCCGACGATCGCGAACATGAAGGCCTTCGCGTTGCGGTTGATCGTCGAGAAAAACACCCAGCCGCCCGGCTTCGCGAGCGTGCTGCAGGCCTGCACGATCGACGACGGGTCGGGCACGTGCTCCATCATCTCCATGCAG
The DNA here is from genome assembly GCF_056404395.1 of Rhizobacter sp. P2_D12. Taxonomy (NCBI): domain Bacteria; kingdom Pseudomonadati; phylum Pseudomonadota; class Betaproteobacteria; order Burkholderiales; family Sphaerotilaceae; genus Rhizobacter; species Rhizobacter sp. P2_D12. Next base: position 4,720 of record NZ_JBFUEB010000165.1, read on the forward strand.
GTGACGACGTCGAACTGCCCCGGCGCCTCGGCCGCCAGCGCCTCGGCCGCGATCTCGCGGTACTCGATGCCGGTGGTGCCGGCCTCCATCGCGTGCAGCTGGGCCACCTTCAGCGCCTTGCCGGCCAGGTCGATGCCCAGCACGTCGGCGCCCTTGCGCGCCATCGAATCGGCCAGGATGCCGCCGCCGCATCCGACATCCAGCACCCGCTTGCCCTTCAGGCCGGCCAGCCGGTCGATCCAGTCCAGGCGCAGCGGGTTGATCTGGTGCAGCGGCTTGAATTCGCTGTCCGGGTCCCACCAGCGGTGGGCCAGKTCGCTGAATTTGGCGAGTTCTTGGGGGTCGGCATTGATCATGAGGGCATCAGTTTGGCATGTCTTCGCCAGCATATTCGGACACGGCCGGAAACCCTCCGAAACCCGCCCGAAACTTGGGAAACTTGGGAAACTTGGAGAAGCCAAAACAAAAACCCCGCCGCAGCGGGGTTTCGTGGGAAGGGCATCGCTGCCCTTCGGGACTATCACTTGTTGCGGGTACCSACSACTTCGATTTCCACGCGACGGTTCTKYGCRCGGCCTTCGGCGGTCTTGTTGTCGGCGACAGGCTGCTTCTTGCCCTTGCCTTCGGTGTACACGCGGTTCTTCTCGATGCCCTTGCTCACCAGGTAGGTCTTGACCGACTCGGCACGAGCGACCGACAGCTTCTGGTTGGCAGCGTCGCCACCGACGGAGTCGGTGTGACCCACGGCGATGATGACTTCGAGGTTGACGCCCGAGGTCTTGCTGACCAGGTCGTCCAGCTTGGACTTGGCTTCCGGCTTCAGCGTGGACTTGCCGAAGTCATAGAACGCGTCGGCGGCGAAGGTGACCTTCTCGCTGACCGGAGCGGCCGGGACGACGACCGGGGCAGGTGCCGCGGCCGGAGCGACCGGAGCCGGGGCCGGAGCGGGTGCCGGGGGCGGCGGAGCGACCGGGGCCGGAGCCGGGGCCGGCTTCAGTGCGCCGTCGCAAGCCTGGTTGGCCGTGGCCGGCGTCCAGTTGGCATCGCGCCAGCACAGTTCGTTGCTGCCGTTCTTCCAGGGAATGCCGGTGCTGTTGACCCAGTTGTCTGCCCCGTTGGATTGGGCGAACGCAACAGACGCGGAAGCCGCGAGTGCAGCCGTTGCGAAGAGCGATGCCACGTTATTCAGTTTCTTCATGATTCTCCTCTTGAGGAATGTCGCAGATGGCCTGCAAAACGTCCAAACCGGAATCGGAAAGGTACTGGCGAAACCCTCTGTTCTGAGGCTCACCACGTCGACTGATTGTGCCATAGGGCCTTCAGCGCCCTGGATTTTGGCCCGGGGTCGCGGCTTCGTCCTACGACAGTCTCGCGAGCTGTTGCGCAAGCACTACAACGTGCGCGAACTAGAATCGCGGATTGCGCTCACGGGCCCGCCAGCGCCCGTCTCCACCGGCTCAGCCGACGACCTCGAATGACCCAGTTCGCCAAGGAAACCCTGCCGATCAGCCTCGAAGAGGAAATGCGCCGCTCGTACCTCGAYTACGCGATGAGCGTGATCGTGGGCCGCGCMCTSCCSGAYGYSCGCGACGGCCTGAAGCCGGTGCACCGGCGCTCGCTGTTCGCGATGCACGAGCTGAACAACGACTGGAACCGGCCCTACAAGAAGTCGGCCCGTATCGTCGGCGACGTGATCGGCAAGTACCACCCGCACGGCGACCAGTCGGTCTACGACACCATCGTGCGGCTGGCGCAAGACTTCTCGATGCGCCACATGCTGGTCGACGGCCAGGGCAACTTCGGCTCGGTCGACGGCGACAACGCGGCGGCGATGCGCTACACCGAAATCCGCCTGTCCAAGATCGCCCACGAGATGCTGGCCGACCTGGACAAGGAAACGGTCGACTTCGGCCCCAACTACGACGGCTCCGAGAAAGAGCCGCTGGTGATGCCCAGCCGGCTGCCCAACCTGCTGGTCAACGGCTCGGGCGGCATCGCGGTGGGCATGGCCACCAACATCCCGCCGCACAACCTCAACGAGGTGATCGACGCCTGCCTGCACCTGCTGAAGAACCCCGCGGCGACGATCGACGAGCTGATCGAGATCATCCCGGCCCCCGACTTCCCCACCGCCGGCATCATCTACGGCACCAGCGGCGTGCGCGACGGCTACCGCACCGGCCGCGGCAAGGTGGTGATGCGCGCCAAGTGCCACTTCGAGGACATCGACAAGGGCGCCCGCCAGTCGATCATCGTCGACGAGATCCCGTACCAGGTGAACAAGAAGAACCTGCTCGAGCGCATGGCCGAGCTGGTCCACGAGAAGAAGATCGAAGGCATCAGCCACATCCAGGACGAGTCCGACAAGTCCGGCATGCGCGTGGTGATCGAGCTCAAGCGCGGCGAAGTGCCCGAGGTCGTGCTGAACAACCTCTACAAGCAGACCCAGCTGCAGGACACCTTCGGCATCAACATGGTGGCGCTGATCGACGGCCAGCCGAAGCTCTGCAACCTGAAGGACCTGGTCAGCATCTTCCTCGAGCACCGCCGCGAGGTCGTGACCCGCCGCACCGTGTTCGAGCTGCGCAAGGCGCGCGAACGCGGCCACGTGCTCGAAGGCCTGGCCGTCGCGCTGGCCAACATCGACGAATTCATCGAGACCATCAAGACCTCGCCGACGCCGCCGGTGGCCAAGGCCGCGCTGATGAGCAAGTCGTGGGATTCCTCGCTGGTGCGCGACATGCTCTCGCGCGCCGAGGGCGAGACCCCGGGCGGCCGCGACGCCTACCGCCCCGAGGGCCTGGCGCGCGAGTTCGGCATGCAGGCCGACGGCCTGTACCGCCTGTCCGAAGACCAGGCGGGCGAGATCCTGCAGATGCGCCTGCAGCGCCTGACCGGCCTCGAGCAGGACAAGATCGTCGGCGAGTACAAGGACGTGATGGCGGAGATCGCCGACCTGCTGAACATCCTGGCCACGCCGTCGCGCGTGACGACCATCATTTCCGACGAGCTCACCGCCATCAAGCTCGAGTTCGGCCAGACCAAGCTCGGCGCGCGCCGCAGCCAGATCGAGCACAACGCGCAAGACCTCGGCACCGAAGACCTGATCACGCCCACCGACATGGTGGTGACGCTGTCGCACACCGGCTACATCAAGAGCCAGGCGTTGTCCGAATACCGCGCGCAAAAGCGCGGCGGCCGCGGCAAGCAGGCCACGCAGACCAAGGAAGACGACTGGATCGACCAGCTCTTCATCGCCAACACGCACGACTACATCCTGTGCTTCACCAACCGYGGCCGCGTCTACTGGCTGAAGGTCTGGGAGGTGCCGCAGGGCTCGCGCAACTCGCGCGGCAAGCCGATCGTCAACATGTTCCCGCTGCAGCAGGGCGAGAAGGTCAACGTGGTGCTGCCGCTGACCGACGGCTTCCGCAGCTTCCCGGCCGACCACTTCGTGTTCATGGCCACCGCGCAGGGCGTGGTCAAGAAGACCGCGCTCGACGAGTTCAGCAACCCGCGCAAGGCCGGCATCATCGCGGTCGACCTGGACGAGGGCGACTTCCTGATCGGCGCCGCACTCACCGACGGCAAGCACGACGTGATGCTGTTCAGCGACGGCGGCAAGGCGGTGCGCTTCGACGAGGACGACGTGCGCGCGATGGGCCGCGGCGCCCGCGGCGTGCGCGGCATGATGCTCGACGACGGCCAGAGCGTCATCGCGATGCTGGTGGCCGAGGACGAGACGCAGAGCGTGCTGACGGCCAGCGAGAACGGCTACGGCAAGCGCACGAGCATCGTCGAATACACCCGCCACGGCCGCGGCACCAAGGGGATGATCGCGATCCAGCAGACCGAGCGCAACGGCAAGATCGTCGCCGCGACGCTGGTGCGCCCGGACGACGAGATCATGCTGATCACCGACAAGGGCGTGCTGGTGCGCACCCGCGTCTCCGAGATCCGCGAGCTGGGTCGTGCGACGCAGGGCGTCACGCTGATCGCGCTCGACGGCGGCTCCAAGCTGAGCGGCCTGCAGCGCATCGTCGAGAACGACGCCAATGCCGATGGTGCCGACGGCGCCGAACCCGAGGGCGATGCCCCGACCGAAGGAGACGCTTGATGCGCCGCTTGTTCGCCATGACCCTGCTCGCCGCCGCCCTGGGCGCGGCGCAGGCCCAGACCGCTTCGCCGTCCTCCACGCCGGCGGCGACGCCCGCGGCCTCGGCCCCCTCCAGCCCCGCCAAGAAGGCGCTGGTGCAACGCGTGCTGGCGCTGCAGCAGGCGGCCCTCGAGAACACCGCGCGCGACGTGGCCGAGCGCCCGGCGATGCAGCTCACCGGCGCCGCGCAGCAGTACGTGCAGGCGCGCGTGCCGGCCGACAAGCGCGAGGCGATGTGGGCGCAGGTGCAGGCCGCCGTGCGCAAGTACCTTGCCGAGGCCGTGCCGCTGGTCAAGGAACGCGCGCTGGCGCTGAGCCAGACCTCGCTCGCCGCGACGATCGACGAGCGCTTCACCGAAGACGAGCTGCGCCAGCTGGTGACCACGCTCGAAGCCCCGGCCTTCCGCAAGTTCCAGCAGGTGATGCCGGAGATCAGCGACAAGTTCGTGCAGAAGCTGATCGCCGACGCCGGCCCGTCGGTCGATCCGAAGCTGAAGGCGCTCGACCAGAGCATCACGTCGGCGCTGGGCGTCGGGCCGGCCGGCGCGGCCGCCT
>NZ_JBFUEB010000166.1:0-9254 GCF_056404395.1 Rhizobacter sp. P2_D12
CCTGGTAGGTGCGGCCGAACTTGTTGAAGTCGTTGATGTAGAGCGAACCGAGGTTGATCTGCATCGTGTCGAAGATCTCCGACAGCGGCACGCCCAGCTGCTTGGCCTTGGTGCGGTCGACGTCGGCCTTCAGCTGCGGCACGTTGATCTGGTAGCCCGAGAACACGCCCGCCAGCTGCGGCGTCTGCCAGGCCTTCATCTGCAGGGCCTGCACCGCCTGGTACAGCGCGTCGGGGCCCAGGTTGGCGCGGTCTTCGACGTACAGCTTGAAGCCGCCGATCGTGCCCAGCCCGTTCACCGGAGGCGGCGGGAACACCATGATGAAGGCGTCCTGGATCGCGCCCAGGCGCTTGTTGACCTCGGCCGCGATCGCGCCGCTGGACAGGTTGGCGCCCTTGCGCTTGTCGAAGTCGTCGAGCGTGTAGAACACGATGCCCGAGTTGGGCGCGTTCATGAAGCCGTGGATCGACAGGCCCGGGAAGGCCACCGAGTTCTTCACGCCCGGCACCGATTGCGCGATCTCCGACATGCGGCGGATCACGTTCTCGGTGCGGTCCAGCGAAGCCGCATCCGGCAGCTGCGCGAAGCCCACCAGGTACTGCTTGTCCTGCGCCGGAACGAAGCCCGACGGCACGGCGCGGAACATGAACACCGCGCCGACGATCAGCAGCACATAGACGACCAGCGTCGCGCCCTTGTGCGCCAGCACGCGCTTGACACCGCCGGTGTAGCTGCGCGACGAGCGGTCGAAGAAGCGGTTGAAGACGCGGAAGAAGCCGCCGAAGGCCCAGTCCATGCCACGCGTGAGCCGATCCTTCGGCGCGTCATGCGGCTTGAGCAGCACGGCGGCCAGTGCCGGCGAGAGCGTCAGCGAGTTGAAGGCCGAGATCACGGTGGAGATCGCGATCGTCAGGGCGAACTGGCGGTAGAACTGGCCGGTCAGGCCCGACACGAAGGCGATCGGCACGAACACCGCGCACAGCACCAGCGCGATCGCGATGATCGGGCCGGACACTTCCTTCATGGCCTGCACGGTGGCGTCGCGCGGGTTGAGGCCGCGCGCGATGTTGCGCTCGACGTTCTCGACCACCACGATCGCATCGTCCACCACGATGCCGATGGCCAGCACCAGGCCGAACAGCGACAGCGTGTTGATCGAGAAGCCGAAGCCCAGCAGCACCGCCATCGTGCCGATCACCGACACCGGCACGGCCAGCAGCGGGATCAGCGAGGCACGCCAGGTCTGCAGGAACACGATCACCACCAGCACCACCAGCGCGACGGCTTCGAGCAGCGTGTGGATCACCGCCTCGATCGAGTCGCGCACGAACTGCGTCGGGTCATAGACGATGGCGTATTCGAGGTCCTGCGGGAAGTCCTTCTTCAGCTCTTCCATCAGCGCGCGCACGTCGGTCGAGATCTGCAGCGCGTTCGACTGCGGCGCCTCGAACAGGCCGAGCGCGACCGCCGGCTTGTTGTTCAGCAGCGAGCGCAGCGAGTAGGTGGACGCGCCCAGCTCGAGGCGAGCCACGTCGCGCAAGCGGATCACGCCACCGCTGGCGGCGGCGCTGCCCGTCTTGATGATGATGTCGCCGAACTCCTGCTCGGTGCTCAGCCGGCCCTGGGTGTTGACCGACAGCTGGAACGGCGCATCCTTGGCGGGCGAGGCGCCCACCACGCCGGCGGCCACCTGCACGTTCTGCTCGCGGATCGCGGCCACCACGTCGGGCGCGGTCAGGCCGCGCGCGGCGATCTTCTGCGGGTCGAGCCAGACGCGCATCGAGTAGTCGCCGGCTCCGAACACCTGCACCTGGCCCATGCCCGCGACGCGGGCGAGGCGGTCCTTGATGTTGAGCACCGCGTAGTTGCGCAGGTACACCTCGTCATAGCGCGAGTTCGGCGAGAGCAGGTGCACCACCATCGTGATGTTGGGCGAGCTCTTGACCGTGGTCACGCCGATCTGGCGCACTTCTTCCGGCAGGCGCGCGAGGGCGCGCTGCACGCGGTTCTGCACCTGCGTCTCGGCCTGCTCGACGTTGGTGCCGACCTTGAAGGTGACCGTCAGGTTCATGCCGCCGTCGCCGGTGGCCTGCGAGGCCATGTACAGCATGTTCTCGGTGCCGTTGATGGCCTCTTCGAGCGGGGCTGCGACGGTCTGCGCGATCACGGTCGGGTTGGCACCCGGGAAGCGCGTGCTGACGACGACCGACGGCGGCACGACCTCGGGGTATTCCGAGATCGGCAGCCGGAAGATCGCGATCAACCCGGCAAGGAACAGCAGGATGGACAGCACGGCCGCGAAGATCGGCCTGTCCACGAAGAATTTTGAGAATCGCATGGGGTGTCTCGGTCTGTCTTTCTGTCGAACCGGTTATTGGCGGGCCGGAGCGCTGGCGGCCGCATCGGCGGACATCGCGACGACTTCCGGCGCGACCGGCGAACCGGGGCGCACGCGTTGCAGGCCATTGACGACGATGCGTTCGCCCGGCTTCAGGCCGGAACGCGCGACGCGCAGGCCGTCGACCAGCGGACCCAGTTGCACGACGCGGTACTCGGCCTTGTTCTCGGCGTTGACGACGTAGACGTACTTGCGGTTCTGGTCGGTGCCGATCGCGGCGTCGTTGATCAGCAGCGCGGCCGGGGCGCCGACGTCGGCACCGACCTGCACGCGCGCGAACAGGCCGGGGATCAGCAGGCCGTCCTTGTTCTCCAGCACCGCGCGCATGCGCACCGTGCCCGAGGCCGGGTCGACGCGGTTGTCGATGAAGTCGAGGCGGCCTTCGTGCGGGAAGCCGGTCTCGTTGGTCAGCCCGGTGCGCACCTTGACGCCCTTGCCGCCTTCGCGGGCAGCGCCGCCGATGCTCAGGAAGGTGGACTCGTCGCCGTCGAAGCTCACGTAGACCGGGCTGATCGAGACCAGCGAGGTCAGCACGACGCTGCTGTCGATCAGGTTGCCGACGGTCACCTCGGCCTTGCCGATGCGGCCGGCGAACGGCGCACGCACCGTGGTGTAGTCGAGGTTCAGCCGGGCCACCGCGAGCGCGGCCTGGTCGGCCTGCGCACCGGCTTCGAGCTGGCGGGCGCTGGCCGCGCGTTCATCGAAATCGCGCTGGGCGATCGCGTTGTCGGCCATCAGGCGCTTGGAGCGCTCGAGCTCGGTGCGGCCGAGTTCGGCCTTGGCCTTCGAACTGGCGACCGCGGCCTCCAGCTTGGCCACCTCGGCCTGGTAGCTGCGCGGATCGATCACGAACAGCACGTCGCCCTTCTTGACCAGCGCGCCCGGCTTGAACTGCACCGAGTCGATGGTGCCGGGGACGCGGGCGCGGATCTGCGCCGATTCGACCGCCTCGATGCGGCCGGAGAAATCCTGCTGCTCGACCACGTTGCGCGACACGACGGCCGCCACGCTGACCGGCGGGGCCGGCGGCGGGCCACCGGCGGGCGCCGCCTGCGCYTCGCCGCGCGAGCAGCCGGCCAGGGACAACAGGGCCGCCGAAACCAGCGTGAGCGCCAGGGTCGACAGCATCAGGGGGGTGGGTCGCAGATTCATGGTTTTTCCTGGACAAACGAGAGACGGATCGCATCTCCCCAATGGAATAGGTCACAGTCACCGGGAATACCCGGTGCTGCGTTGCACCATCGAATGTATTGGTCTGCGAATCAGTTATAAAGTAGCGTTTCGCGGAATGACTGTTCAGGATTCAAGACAATGGACACCATCAAAGCCATGCAAGCTTTCGTCGGCGTGGTCAACACCGGCGGATTCACGAGCGCAGCCGAGCTGCTGAACATGCCCAAGGCCACGCTGTCGGCCAGCGTGGCCGAGCTGGAAGGCCACCTGAAGGTGCGGCTGCTGCACCGCACGACACGCAAGGTGTCGGTGACGGCGGACGGCGCGGCCTATTACGAGCGCTGCGTGCGCATCCTGGAAGACCTGCGCGACGCCGAGGAGTCGTTCTCGTCCAGCGCCGCGTCGCCGCGCGGCAAGCTGCGGGTGGACGTGAGCACCGCGGTGGCGAGCCGGCTGCTGATCCCGCTGCTGCCGTCGTTCTTCGAGCGCTACCCCGACATCGAGCTCGAGCTGGGCTGCAGCGACCGGCCGCTGAACCTGCTGAGCGAGGGCATCGACTGCGCACTGCGCGTGGGCGAGGTGCAGGACCCGTCGGTGGTGGTGCGGCGCGTCGGCACGATGAACCTGGTGACCTGCGCGACCACCGGCTACCTGGCGCGCCGCGGCCGGCCGCAGCACCCGCTGGACCTGAAGAAGCACACCTGCCTGAACTATTTCTCGCTGCGCACGGGCCAGGTGTTCGACTGGGAATTCGTGCGCAACGGCGAGCGCATCCTGCTGCCGGTGGACAGCCCGCTGACGCTGAACGATTCCAACGCCTACGTCGACGCCTGCCTGGCCGGGCTGGGCGTCGGGCGGTTGCCGACCTACATGTTCCGCCAGTACCCGAGCTGCGGCGTGCTGGAACTGCTGATGTGCGACTGGCTGTCGGACGAGATCCCGTTCCACGTGGTGTACCCGTCGAACCGCCACCTGTCGTCCAAGGTGCGGGTATTCGTCGACTGGGTGGCCGAGATCCTGGAGCACCACACCGGCATGAAGATGTGCAACGAAGCCAAGGCGGCGCGCGAGCGCAGCGGGCTGAAGATGGCGCCGAACAAGACGGTGCAGCTGCTCGAGGCGCAGCCGCACTGAGCACTCCGAGCACTCCTGCCCACTCGAACGCGGGGAGCCTGAGCCGGGGATTCAAGCGCAGGGCGCTTCGGCCGAAGATCAGGGCATGCAACTCCCGTATGCCCTCACCCGTGCCGCCTGGCCCGCCGCCGCACTGACCGCTTTTGCCGCGGTCGCCGGCGAGCGGCTGATCGACACCCAGCAGCGCAAGTGGATCTTCCGGCCGCAAAAGCAGAACCGTTGGTCGCAAGCGCGCGCGCTGCGCCGGCTGAGCGACATGCAGGAGGTCTGGATCGGCTTCGAATCGAAGGTGAGCGGGATTCCCGCGCGCCTGCACGGGCTGTGGCTGCCGCACCCGGATGCGCAGGCGCCGCTGCTGCTGTACCTGCACGGCGCCCAGCATGAGGTGACCAGCAGCGCCGACCGGCTGCGCCGGCTGCAACGCATGGGGTTCTCGGTGCTGGCGGTCGACTACCGTGGTTTCGGCAAGAGCGGCAGCGAACTGCCGTCCGAGGCCAGCGCCTATGAAGACGCCCACGCCGCCTGGCAATGGCTCGCGGCACAGCAGCCGGGGCGCGCGCGCTACATCTTCGGCCATTCGCTGGGTGGCGCGATCGCGATCCACCTGGCGGCCGAGGTCGACGATGCGGCGGGGCTGATCATCGAGAGCAGCTTCACCTCGATGTCCGACGTGGTCGCGAGCTTCAGCCAGGGCTGGTCGGCGGTGCGCCGCTTCATCACGCAGCGCTTCGACGCGGCGCAGAAGATCCGCACGGTGCGCGCCCCGGTGCTGGTGGTGCATGGCGACCGCGACCTGCTGATCCCGCATGCGCTGGGTCGGGCGCTGTACGACGCCGCGGTGTCGAGCAAGCGCTTCGTGCTGGTGCCGGGGGGGTCGCACCACGACACGCACGCGGTCGGCGAAGGGCCGCTGCGGCAGGCCTTGTTCGAGCTGTTCGGGCTGCCGGCCTAGGCTTCACATGTTCCAATCGGGGATTCCCGATCTGGAACTGCCATGGCCACGCTGAAACTGAAGAAGACCGCGGGCAACTCCGCCCCGGACAAGCCGGCGCGCGCACCCGTGCGGGGCGCCGGGGCCGGTGTGCAGAAGCGGCCGACGCTGGCCCAAGCCCAGGCTGACCGCGCCGAGCGCGAGGCGCGCTACCAGGAACAGCTGCGCCAGCGTTTCGGCGACCAGGCACCGCCGGAGTTCGCCCGCCGCGGCGAGCCCTCGCCTCGGCCCGCACCGAAGTTCACGCCAAAACCGGCATCAAAGGCCCCGCCGCAGGCCGAGGGCCGCCCGCGCCGCGATCCGTTGCCGCCGGCCCGCCGTGCGCAGCCCGCTGGCCCGGCCCCGTCCCGCAACGGCCCGAACACCGCCTTCGGGCGCCCGGCCGGCAACACGGCCTTCGGCAACCGCCCTGCCCCGTCGCGTCGCAACGAACGCTTCGAACGCGAGGACGACGACGAGCCATTCGTCCACCCCGAGCAGCCGGGCAGCCTGCGCCTGTCCAAGCGCATGAGCGAGCTGGGCATCGCGTCGCGCCGCGAGGCCGACGAGTGGATCCCCAAGGGCTGGGTGCGCGTGGACGACCGCGTCGTCAAGGAACTCGGCTCGCGCGTGATGCCCGGCCAGCGCATCACCGTCGACGCGCAGGCGCGCCACCAGCAGGCGCAGCGCGTCACGGTGTTGATCAACAAGCCGGTCGGCTACGTCAGCGGCCAGGCGGAAGACGGCTACGAGCCGGCCTACGTGCTGGTGACGCCGCAGAACCAGTGGCACGACGACAACTCCGGCATCCGCTTCCTGCACACCCACCTGCGCAGCCTGGCACCGGCCGGGCGGCTCGACATCGACTCGGTCGGCCTGCTGGTGCTGACGCAGGACGGCCGCGTCGCCAAGCAGCTGATCGGCGAGAACAGCGAGGTCGAGAAGGAGTACCTGGTGCGGGTGCAGCTGAAGGCCGGCGGCCGGTTGCCCGACGGCGACCTGGCGCTGCTGCGCCACGGCCTCGAGCTCGACGGCGAGCCGCTGCGCGAGGCGCAGGTGGAGTGGGTCAACGACGACCAGCTGCGCTTCGTGCTGCGCGAAGGCAAGAAGCGCCAGATCCGCCGCATGTGCGAGGCGGTCGGGCTGGAGGTGCTGGGCCTGAAGCGCGTGCGCATCGGCCGCGTGATGCTGGGCGACCTGCCGGCCGGCCAGTGGCGCTACCTGCGGCCGGACGAGGCGTTCTGAGCACCTGGGCGTACACCGAGCTGCCAGCACCGCTCGGGCTGCGGGTGTGGTGGCTGCGGCTGGACGAGATGCCGGGCGCCGCGGCGCTGGCCACGCTGTCGGCCGACGAGCACGCACGCGGCGCGCGCTTCGCATTCGAAGGCCTGCGGCGGCGTCACCTGGCCTCGCACGTCGCGCTGCGGGCGATCCTGGCGCAGCAGACCGGCCTCGCGCCGGGCGCGCTGGTGTTCGGCGAGGGGCCGTTCGGCAAGCCCTTCCTGCAGGCGCCGGCGAACTGCGTCTTCAACATGAGCCACAGCGACGACGTCGCGGTGATCGCGGTCGCTCCGGACGCACCGGCCGGCACCGGGATCGGCATCGACGTCGAGGTGCTGCGCCCGATGCGCGACGCCGTCGCGCTGGCGGAGCGCAACTTCACCGAGGCGGAGCAGCACGAGCTGCTGGCCGCCCCGGCCGAGCAGCGCGACCTGGTCTTCATGCGAGGCTGGACGCGCAAGGAGGCGTGCCTGAAGGCGATCGGCAGCGGCTTGTCGATCCCACCGGAGAAGGCCGATGCCGGGCTGCAGGTCACGCCACGCGAACTCGTCGTCGAGCATGGCGGCGCCTGCCACCGGCTGCGCGTCGCGTCGCTGCCGGAGCACCTCGGCACGGCCATCGCCGTCGCCAGCACCTGAAGCTCACGCAGCGCGGGCCTTGCGGAACGTCAGGTTGATCCGGCACCGCCCCGTGGCCGCATGCTCGCCATCGCCCAGCGGCGCGACCCCGTGGAACGCCAGCCGCGAGGCCCCGCCCCACACCGCCACGTCGCCATGCACCAGCCGCAGCCGCTTCACCGGTGCCTGCCTTTCCAGCCCACCGAACAGGAACACCGCCGGCAGCCCGAGCGACACCGAGACGATCGGCGCCCTCAGGTCGTGCTCGTCGCGGTCCTGGTGCAGCGACAGCCGCGCACCCGGCTGGTAGAAGTTCACCAGGCAGGCGTCCGGCGCGAAGCCGTCGAAGCCGGCCGACGCGGCGGCGTGCCGCGCCAGCTCGCGGAACGAGCCCGGCATCGCGGGCCACGGCATGYCGGCCAGCGGATCCACCGCGTCGTAGCGGTAGCCGCGCCGGTCCGACATCCAGCCGAGTTCGCCGCAGTTGGTCATCGCCACCGACATGCGCTGCCCGCCCGGCGTCACCAGGTGCCGCCACGGCGACGCGGCGAGCACCGGCTGCAGGTCGGCCAGCAGCGTCGGCGCCACCGCGAACGCGAGTCGCCGCAGCACCACGGCGCCGTCGGCGATCGTCTCCAGCGACGGCGGCCCGTCGTCGATCGCGTCGAACAGGTCGCCGGTCATTGCAGCGAGGTCACGGCGCCTTCTGGAAGCCGGCGTCCGGCATGAACCAGCTGTCGCTGACCGGCTTGACCTCCAGCGTCTTCACTTCGTAGTTGTAGACCAGCAGCGGCCCGCCGGCCCCGGCCGCCTTGTCGCCGCCACCGCCCATCAACCCGCCCAGCAGGCTGCCGACGCTCGGTGCCGTGGTGTTGCCGCGCGCGGCCGACGCGTCGTCGCCGCAGGCATTGCCCTCGGCCGTCCACGACAGTGTCATCGCCATCGGGTAGCCGCGCACCTTCTTCAGCTCGTTGCCCCAGGCCGCCGTGGTCTTGGCGTTCGCGCCGCCCATGTTGCGCATCAGTGCGCCCAGCGAGCCCATCACCTCCTTCGGCAGGTACTTGYCGAACGGATGCTCGGCCGTCGACAGCGCCGCCGCGTGGCGCGCCTGGAAGGCCTGCGTGAGCGCCTGTACCTCCTTCACCGTGCCGACCTCGGGCGTGGTCCACAGGTCGAGCAGAACGCGGTTGCTGTTGCGCCGGCCCTGCGGGTCTTCCAGCTCCATCACCCAGTTGATCTGGATGCGCTCGCTGTTCAGCGTGCCGATCGCCTTGCGCTCGCCGGTCGGCGTGACCTTCAGCTCGTTCTTCTTCAACGCCAGCGGGCACGACGGCTCCGAAGGCTTCGACGGCTGCTCGGGCTGCTTCGGCTTGTCGGGCTGCGGCGGCTGCGGCCGCGCACAACCGGCCAGCGGACATTCGGTGTACGTCTTCTTCGCGAGGTTCTGCGTCCACACCAGCTTCCTGTCGAGCCGGGTGATGTCGGACGAGCGCGTGTCGCCGGCGAAGCTGCGCAGCAAGCGGTTGTCGAAGGCGAGCACGGCGTCGTTGCGGCGCATGTCGGCGCGCGTCTCGCTGAGCTGCTGGCCGCGCATCACCGGCATCACCGCACCGTCGATCGAATAGCTGCTGCCCAGCACCGCGGTGCGTGCCGCCGGGGCGGCGGACGGCACCTCGGGCAG
>NZ_JBFUEB010000167.1:0-9077 GCF_056404395.1 Rhizobacter sp. P2_D12
GTGCCGGCGGCGGTCGACCAGCCGCAGTGGGTGCTGCGCGCCGCGGACGACAGCCTGCGCGTGATGGAGGACGAGCGCTGGATCGCGCCGCTGCGCGACGAACTGCGGGCCGCCGTGATGGCGCGGCTGGCCGAGCGCTTCAACGCGGTCGATGCGCGCACGCGGCCCGGGCCGGCAAGCGGCTGGCGCCTGCGCATCGAGGTGCAGCGCTTCGAATCGGTCGTCGGGCGCGAGGCGTGGCTGGAGGCGGCCTGGTCGGTGACGTCGGTGGCGGCGCCGGTGCGCACGCTGGGCTGCACGAGCCGCCTGCATGAAGCGGCGGCCGGCGACGTGCCGGCCATCGCCGCTGCCCATCGGCGTGCGGTGCAGCGGCTGGCCGACCAGATCGGCGAGCGCCTGCTCGGCCTGGAGCGCGGCGGCGCCGTGTCCTGCTGAGATCCCGGACTGGCATCCGGGGATCGTCCGTCACTTGGCGATGATGTCGTGGAACACCGGGCCGGCGGCCTCGTCGTGCACCGGCTTCTTCTTCCGCTCTCGCCCCAGATACGAATACATCACCGGCACCACGATCAGCGTCAGCAAGGTCGACGTGATCACGCCGCCGATGATGGCCCGCCCCATCGACGCCTGGATCTCGCCGCCCTCGTCGAGCGCCAGCGCCAGCGGCAGCATGCCGAACACCATCGCCGCGGTGGTCATGATGATCGGCCGCATCCGCACCAGCCCGGCCTGCAGCAGCGCCTCGGTCATGCCCAGGCCCGCCTTGCGCGAATGGTTGGCGAAGTCCACCAGCAGGATCGCGTTCTTCGTCACCAGGCCCATCAGCATCACCAGCCCGATCATCGAGAACAGGTTCAGCGTCGAGTTCGTGACCCACAGCGCCAGCATCACGCCCAGCAGCGCCAGCGGCAGCGAGACCATGATCGCCAGCGGCTGCAGGAAGCTGCCGAACTGCGATGCCAGCACGATGTAGATGAAGATGATCGCCGCCGCCAGCGCCATCACGATGCCGCTGAGCGCCTCGGCCTGGTCCTTGGTCTGCCCGCCGACGTCGAAGCGGTAGCCTGGCGGCAGCTGCGTCTCCTTGACGATCTTCTGCACGTCGGCGCCCACGTCGCCGCTCGGCCGTCCCTGCGTGCCGGCATAGATCGCCTGCCGGCGCTGCAGGTCCTGGCGCTTGATCACCAGCGGGTTGACCACCGGCACGATGTCGGCCACGCGCGACAGCGCGATCGGCGTGCCGTCCTTCGCATACGCGACCGGCAGGTTGTCGAGCTGCGAGACGTTCTCGCGCGAGGCCTGCGGGAGCCGCAGCTCCACGTCGACCTGCTCGCCGTCCGGCGAGGTCCAGAAGGTCGCGACGTCGCCGTTCACGAAAGCGCGCAGGCTGGCCGCCAGCTGGCTGCTGGTCAGGCCCAGCTCGCGCACCGCGTCCGCCTTCAGCCGCACCGCATAGGCCGGCAGCCCCGGCTTCACCGAGGTGGTCAGGTCGGCGATGCCCGGCACCTTGGCCACCTTGTCGGCCAGGCGCTGCACCTCGGTCTCGAGCACCTGCGGATCGGGCCCGAGCAGCGCCACGTAGATCGGCTGCTGCCCGACCGTGATCTCGACGCCGGGGATCGGCTTCAGCGCGTCGCGCAGCGCGCCTTCCACCTCGCTCTGCTTGCGCTTGCGCTCGTGCGGCTTGACCAGCTGGATGCCGAGCAGCGCCGAGTTGCGGCTGCCGTTGCCGGTGTCGCCGATCGTCGTCGAGGTCATGCGCACCTCGCTCATGCCGGCCACCACCTGCTCCACCTGGGCCAGCTTGGCGCTCGCGCGCTGCAGGCTGGTGCCCACCGGCAGTGTGACGTTGAGCTGGATGTAGCTGTTGTCGGCCTCGGGGATGAACTCGCTGCCGATCCGCGTCGAGATGCCGAGCGCCAGCACGAAGCTGCCGACCGCTCCCCACAGCACCAGCCCGCGCGGCGTCAGCGTCGCCAGGCGCAGCACGCGCGGCTGCGCACGGTCGCGCCGGCCCTGCGCATCGAACGGCCGGCCGAAGACGGGCACCGGCGGCACGAACACGCGGTAGCGCCGGCCCGAGAAAACCCAATGGATCACGTCCTCGTAGACGACGTGCAGCACGTCCATGCCGCGGTCGGTCCAGCGCATCAGGTGGCCCAGCACCGGCAGCCGTGCCAACCGGTGGGTGGGCGGGTCGCGCCAGATGCTGGACAGCATCGGGTCGAGCGTGAAGCTGACGAACAGCGACACCAGCACCGCCACCGCCACCGTGACGCCGAACGGGAAGAAGAACTTGCCGACGATGCCCTTCATGAAGGCCACCGGCACGAACACCGCGCAGATCGCGAAGGTGGTCGCCATCACCGCCAGGCCGATCTCCTCGGTGCCCTCGCGCGCCGCCTGCACGTGGTCCTTGCCCATGTGCACGTGGCGCACGATGTTCTCGCGCACCACGATCGCATCGTCGATCAGCAGCCCGATGCACAGGCTCAGCGCCATCATCGTCATGAAGTTCAGCGTGAAGCCGAACGCGTACACCGCGATGAACGACGAGATCACCGCGATCGGCAGCGTGAGGCCGGTGATCACCGTGCTGCGCCAGCTGTGCAGGAACAGGAACACGATCGCGATCGTCAGCAGCGCGCCCTCGACCAGCGTGTGCTTGACGCCCGACAGGCTGCGCTCGACCCAGTCGCTGTCGGCGTACACCAGGCGCATCTCGACGCCCGGCGGCAGGTTCTTGCGCAGCTCCTCGGCCGCCTCCTTCACGCCGTTGCCGGTCTCGACGATGTTGGCGTCCTGCTGCTTGAAGACCTGGAACGAGATCGCCGGCACGCCGTCGACGCGCGACAGCGAATCGGGCTCGCGCTCGCGCTCGACCAGCTCGCCCAGGTCGGACAGCCGCACCACCATGTTGTTGCGCGACGCGACGACGACGTCGCCGAAGGCCTTGGCCTCGCGCACCTTGCCCTCGACGCGCACGATGGCGTCTTCCTTCGGGCTGCTGAGCAGGCCGACCGGCATGTCGGTGTTGGCGCGCTGCAGCGCCGCCGACACGTCGGCCGGCGTCAGCTGGTAGGCGCGCAGGCGCTGCGGGTCGAGGTCGATGCGCACCTGGCGCACCGTCATGCCGCCGACGTCGACGCGGGCCACGCCGCCCACGCGCTCCAGGCGCTTGCGCACCACCTGGTCGGCCAGCAGCGACAGCTCGCGCGCGCTGCGGTCGGGCGCCAGCAGCGACAGGTAGACGGTGGGCTGGGCGTTGTCGCCGTCGAAGCGCGAGACGAACGGCGTCTTCGCGTCGCGCGGGAAGGCCGGCTGCACCGCCGCCACCTTGTCGCGCACGTCCTGCACCGCGCGCGTCATGTCGGCGCTGAGCTGGAACTCGACCACGGTCTCGCTGCGGCCCTCGAAGCTGTTCGAGCGGATCATCTTCACGCCGGCGATGCCGTTCAGCGCGAGCTCGATCGGGCGCGTCAGCTCGGTCTCGGTGGCGTCGGGCGACGCCCCGGGGTAGGCCACGCTGACGAAGACGATGGGCGGCGAGATGTCGGGCAGGCGCTCGACGCGCAGCTGGCTGTACGAGAACAGCCCCAGCACGCACAGCGCGGCCATGACCATGGTCGCGAAGACGGGGTTGTTGATGGAGACGCGGGTGAACCACATGGCTTCGATCCCCCGGCTCAGGACGAGGCGATCGCGGACGCCGCGCCAGCCGCCTTGGGGGCGCTGCGCTGCGTGACGATCCTGGCCGGCTGGCCCTCGCGCAGGTTGTCGAAGCGCGCGCCCAGCACGCGGCTGTCGGCCGGCAGGCCCTTGGTGATCTCGATGCGGTCCTGCGCCGGGTCCTTGCGGCCGGTGATCACGATGCGGCGCACCAGCGCGTCCTTCTCCAGCGTCCACACGAAGTCCTGGCCCGAGGCCTGGCCGACCGCGCCGATCGGCAGCGTCATGCGCCGGCTGTCGTCGGGCAGCACCACGTGCGCCTGGGCGTACTGGCCGGCGCGGAAGGTCTCCTGGCGGTTGTCCAGCACCACGACGACGCCGATGGCGCGCGTGCCGGCCTCGGCGGCCGGCGCGATGCGGTCGATGCGGCCCGGCACCGGCTGGCCCTGCCCTTCGACCTGCACCTGCACCGGCTGGCCGGCCTTCAGCAGCGACACCTCGTGCGTGCCAACGCTGCCGGCGAGTTCGAGCGTCGCCAGGTCGACCACCGTCAGCAGCTGCTGCTCGGCGCTGACCTTCTCGCCGGGCACCACGTGGCGCTTGCCGACGATGCCCGAGATCGGCGACACCAGCGCCGCCTCCTTGACGCCGACGCGCGTGGTGGCGAGCTGGGCCTGCGCCGACTTGAGCTGCGCGCGCGCGGCGTCGAGCCGGGCCTGCGACGACTGCAGCGCAGTCGGCGAGATGAAGTTCTGCGCCGACAGGCCGACGTTGGCGGCGTGCTGGCGTTCGGCCTCGATCAGCGAAGCCTGCGCCGATTCGACGCTGGCCGAGCGGTCGGCGACGCGGCTTTGCAGGTCGGACAGGTCGATCTCGCCGAGCACCTGGCCCGCCTTGACGCGGCTGCCTTCGGCCACCTTCAGCCCGAGCAGCGTGCCGGTCGCCTTGGCGCGCACGACGGCAGTGCGCGGGGCCACCAGCGGGCCGGAGAATTCCACCACCAGCGGCATCGCGGCCAGCGTGGGCTGTACCACCTCGGCGGCGACGAATTCGAGCGTCACGGCGGCCGCATCCTTCTTGCCGGCAGCCTCTTTCGAGCCGTTGCTCAGCCGCGGTGCCAGGGCCAGCACGAGGCCGACGACGGCCACGGCGCCGATCGCGCCGCCGAGCCAGAGTTTCTTGCGCCTGGAGGCCCGTGATCCCCCGCCCAGGTCATTGCTTGGTGTATTCATGGGCGGCAGTGTAGGTTCGCCCCTGCGCGCTCCGACAGCCGGTGCGACAGACTGCAGATTGGAAGGGGCGAGCCGTGGACCGGCCCGACGAAACGGCGGAACTCGGGGGTGGGCGGCAGCCCGGATGCCAATCCGGGTTCGTGCGTCAAACGAGGCCGCGGTCCCGGATTGGCATCCGGGCTACGAATGCCCGGCGACAGGGTGCGGTTCGTAGCCCTCGCCGAGTGCCTGCAGCTCATCGGCCGACAGCGCCAGCTCGGCCGCCGCGACCGCCTCGTCCAGCTGCGGCAGCTTGCTCGCGCCGATGATGGGCGCGGTGACGCCGGGCTGGTGCAGCAGCCACGCGTAGGCGAGCGTCGCCGGGCTGACGCCGCGCTGCGCGGCCAGCGCCTTCAAGCGCTCGACAGTCTGGAAGTCGCTGTCGCGGTAGTACATGTTCT
Organism: Rhizobacter sp. P2_D12; assembly: GCF_056404395.1. Lineage (NCBI taxonomy): Bacteria > Pseudomonadati > Pseudomonadota > Betaproteobacteria > Burkholderiales > Sphaerotilaceae > Rhizobacter > Rhizobacter sp. P2_D12. The sequence continues at coordinate 5,342 of NZ_JBFUEB010000167.1, forward strand.
GCGCGATGTTGTCGGTCTGCGCGCGTGCCGTCTGGCCGCCGGCCTTGTCGTCGCGGCCGCGGTTGCCGGCCAGGAAGCCGCGGGCCAGCGGGCTCCACGGGATCACGCCGATGCCCTGGTCGCGGCACAGCGGGATCATCTCGCGCTCTTCCTCGCGGTAGGCGAGGTTGTAGTGGTTCTGCATGCTGACGAACGGCGTCCAGCCATGGCGGCGCGCCGCCTCCTGCATCTTCGCGAACTGCCAGGCCCACATCGAGCTCGCGCCCAGGTAGCGCACCTTGCCGGCCTTCACCAGGTCGTGCAGCGCTTCCATGGTCTCCTCGACCGGCGTGTGCGGGTCGAAGCGGTGGATCTGGTACAGGTCGATGTAGTCGGTCTGCAGGCGCGCAAGGCTCGCGTCGACCGCATGGAAGATCTTCTTGCGGCCGAGGCCGCCGAGGTTGGGCGGCGCCTTGTCGAACGCGGTGGCCGCGTTGCGGTAGGCCATGTCGACCAGGTAGTAGACCTTGCTCGCGATGACGACCTGGTCGCGCTGGCAGAACTCGCGCACGAAGCGGCCGGTCAGCACCTCGCTCTCGCCGGACGAGTACATGTCGGCGGTGTCGAAGAAGTTGATGCCCAGCTCGACGGCGCGTTTCACCAGCGGCCGGCTGGCGGCCTCGTCGAGCACCCAGGGCCGCCAGTCGGGGCGGCCGTAGGTCATCATGCCCAGCGCGATGCGCGATACCTGCAGGCCGGAGCGGCCGAGTCGGACGGTTTTCATGGGCGCCAGCGTAGCGCCTGCGGCCCGGCCTTCAGCGCGTGTGGGCAAGCATCCACTGGTAGATGTTCCTGCCGGTCTCCACCTGCGTGGCCGGGTCGTAGGTGCGGGTCCACGAGTCGTGGCCGACGTTCGGGTACAGCGTCAGCTTCGCCGCCGGGTTGACGGCATTGGCGCAGGTGTAGCCATCGGCCGTGGTGGCCTTGTTCAGCTTGTCGACCCAGCCCTGCGACAGCGCCGGCAGCACCGTGGTGTCGGACGTGCCGTGGAAGGCGAACACCGGCAGGTTGTTGGCGACCATCGCGTTGCAGATGCCGCTGTTCGCGCCCTTCGGATCGGCCGCACCGGCGATCGGCACCAGCGCGGCGATCTGCGACGCCCACCAGGCCTTGGGCGACGAGCCGGCCACCGACGCGGTCGCCAGGGTCCAGGTGGCGCCGCCGCCCATCGACAGGCCGGTCACGTAGATGCGCTTCGGGTCGACGCGGTAGGTCTTGATCGCATGGGCCAGCATGCCGGCGGTGTCGTTGACGTTCCACCAGCCGCGGCTGTCCTGCGGCGACACGACGATGAAGCACTGCCGCCCGGCGGGGGTGTCGAAGCACATGTCGTTGTTGGCCGCGACCAGCTTCGGCGGGCCGTGCCGCTTCACGGTGTCGAGCTGCGAGCCATCGGCCGCGCCGGTCTCGCCGGCGCCGTGGAAGAACACCAGCAGCGGGTAGGTCTTGGTGCTGGTCGCGTAGTCGGCCGGCAGGTATTCCCAGTACCAGACGGGCAGCTTGCCGTCGAGCGAGGTGAAGCTCTTCTTCAGCTGGCGCTGCGAGGGCTGGGCCGCCGGGGTCGCCGGCACGGCCACCGTGACGGTCACCGTGGCGCTGGTGGTGCTGTTGCCGGCGGCATCGCGCGCGACGGCCTTGAAGACGTGGCTGCCGTTGTCGCCGGCGTCCAGCGCGACGGTGGCGCTGTTCGGGTTGCCGGCGTCGGCGGCGAGCCGGGCGCTGCCGTCGTAGAACTCGACCGCGGTGACGGCGACGTTGTCGCTGGCGCTCGCGGTCAGCTTGACGCTGCCGGCGCTGGTGAGGCTGAGCGTGTCGGCGGCGAGCGCGATGGTGGGGGATTGGGTATCGGTTTCGGCCGGTGGGGCGGCGGCGGGACTGCCGTCGTCACTGCCACCGCCGCAGGCGGCGAGGAGAAGGCTGAAGACCAGGGCGATGGCGTGTTGCAGCTTCATGGCCACGACCAAAGCAAGGAGTGATCCCCCCGGTTTCGCGATGTTCCGGCAGGTTGTTGCGACGATTCATGTCACATGGGTTCCCGGATGGGCACCCGGGCTACGCGATCTTCGGCGTCTCGACGCGGACGTCGCCGCATTGGGCCCGGTGGCGCAGCGCGTGGTCCATCAGCACCAGCGCCAGCATCGCCTCGGCGATCGGCGTCGCGCGGATGCCGACGCAGGGGTCGTGCCGGCCGTGCGTCTGCACCACGGTCGGGTGGCCCTGCAGGTCGATCGAATCGCGCGGGCTGTGGATCGAGCTGGTCGGCTTGATCGCGATGTTGACGGTGATGTCCTGGCCGGTGCTGATGCCGCCCAGCACGCCGCCGGCGTTGTTGCTGCGGAAGCCCTGCGGCGTCAGCTCGTCGCCATGCGTCGTGCCGCGCTGCGCGACGCTCGCGAAACCGGCGCCGATCTCGACGCCCTTGACGGCGTTGATGCCCATCATCGCGTAGGCGATCTCGGCATCGAGCTTGTCGAACAACGGCTCGCCCAGGCCCACCGGCACCTTCGTCGCCTCGACCCGGATGCGCGCGCCGACCGAATCGCCGGACTTGCGCAGCGCATCCATGTAGGCCTCCAGCTCGGCGATCTTCGACACGTTGGCGGCAAAGAACGGGTTGTCGCCGACGTGCTCGTGCCCTTCGAACGGGATCTCCAGCTCGCCCAGCTGCGTCATGTGGCCGCGGAATCCGGTGCCGTACTGTTCCTTCAGCCATTTGCGCGCCACCGCGCCGGCCCCGACCATCGGCGCCGTCAGCCGGGCCGACGCGCGCCCGCCGCCGCGCGGATCGCGGATGCCGTACTTGTGCCAGTAGGTGTAGTCGGCATGCCCCGGACGGAAGGTCTGCAGGATGTTGCCGTAGTCCTTGCTGCGCTGGTCGGTGTTGCGGATCAGCAGGCAGATCGGCGTGCCGGTGGTCTTGCCCTCGTAGACGCCCGACAGGATCTCGACCGCGTCGGGCTCGTTGCGCTGCGTCACGTGGCGCGAGGTGCCGGGGCGGCGGCGATCGAGCTCGGGCTGGATGTCGGCCTCGCTCAGCACCATGCCCGGGGGGCAGCCATCGATCACGCAGCCGATGGCCGTGCCGTGCGACTCGCCGAAGTTGGTGACGCGGAACAGGGTGCCGAGGGTGCTGCCGGACATGGGGACCTTGGTGAAGGAAAGTGCCGACACATGTTGATGCGAAGGCGGACTTGAAGTTTAAGGGTTCGCCCCTTGGGAGCGCATCGCCGCCCTTCAAGAGGAGCGTTGTTGCTCATTCCGCAATGCCGAGTTGCCGGATGCGGGCTGTTTCCGGCTCAGGGTCAACCCTAGGATGCGGCCCAAGACGCAGCGCCGGTCGGTGTCTGCCACGCAGTCGAGACCTGTCGCGTGCCTGTGGGACAAGGGGTCTGTCTACTGATCGGAGAAGAATCGAATGAAGTTCGCCACCTTTGCTGTGACCGCCGTCGCGCTGGCCGCGTCTGCCGCAGCCCATGCTCAAGACGCTCAACAATCCACCACCAACGTGACGCTGTACGGCGTTGCCGATGCCTACGTGCAGATCGCCGACGGCGCGGCCAAGCTGAGCCGCGTGCAATCGGGCGGCCTGTCGGGCTCGCGCTTCGGCATCCGCGTGACCGAAGACCTGGGCGGCGGCCTGCGTGCCCTGGCCGTGCTCGAAAGCGGCGTCAACCTGGACGACGGCACCAACGGCCAG
>NZ_JBFUEB010000168.1:0-9023 GCF_056404395.1 Rhizobacter sp. P2_D12
GCATTGGCCAGCGCCACCGGGGCGCCGCCGGTGGTGGCCGAGGCCCCGCCCGGCGCGGACGGCGAGGGCGCCTGCGAGGCGCAGCCCGCCAATGCGAGCGCGGCCGGCAGCAGGAGGGTGTTCAGGCGCAGCATGGGCGCGAGCCTAGGCCGCGGCCGGGGTGCCTCCAACTGACCTTCGTCAACCGCCGCCACCGTTCTCATTACCTTAGTCACGCCTGCCGCGCGGGGTCGACCGCTATCCTGCCCACGCCAGACCGCGAACGTGGCCGGATGCTGCGTTGCGGCCCCAACCCTCTTGTTCCCCCATGACCATCCGTTCCATGCGTCATCTGCTCCTCTCCGCCGCGCTGGTGTTCGCCGGCGCGCTCGCCGGCTGCAGCACCGTCGAGAAGATCAACCCGTTCGCCGGCCCGGCCAAGCTGAAGGGCGAGATGTCGGCCGGCGCGCAGCTGAACCCCGATGCCCGCAAGCGCGCCTCGCCGGTCGTCGTGCGGGTGTTCGAGCTGAAGGCCAGCGCGCAGTTCGAATCGGCCGACTTCGTGTCGCTGTTCGAGCGCGAGGCCCAGGCGCTGGGCCCCGACTTGGTGGCCCGCGAAGAATTCGTGATGCGCCCGGGCGAGAAGCGCACGCTCGACAAGAAGCTGTCGCCCGACACGAAATTCATCGGCGTGATGGTCGCCTTCCGTGAGCTCGAGCGCGCCCGCTGGCGGGCCGTGATCCCGGTGGCCATCAACCGCACCAACGAGGTCACGATCAGCCTGGACGACATTGCGGTGCAGGCCCAGCGCACCTCGCCCTGACACCGGATGGACAAGCGATGAGCTGGCGTGCCAAGGTCGTGTGGTCCTCGGGGATGTTCCTGCAGCCCCACCATTTCCAGCAGGAAACCCGCTACCTCGAGCGCCTGGTCGATGCACGCACGCGCTGCGTCACGCCGTTCGCCTGGGGCTTCACCGAGCTGGAGATCGACGAAGGCCTGCTCGCGCTCGGCAAGCTGGGGCTGACGCGCGCGAGCGGGCTGCTGCCCGACGGCACGCCGTTCGCGATGCCGCTGCTCGACCCGCTGCCGCCGCCGATGGCGGTGCCGGCCGACGTGAAGGGCGAGCTGATCTACCTGGCCCTGCCGATGCAGCGCCAGGGCCTGAACGAGGTCGATTTCAGCGGCACCGACGAGCTGTGCCGCTTCGAGGCCGCCGAAGAGAACGTGCGCGACAACACCGACGCGAGCGACGAGCCGGCCACCATCCAGACCGGCCGGCTGCGCCTGCGCTTCGTGCGCGCGAAGGAGGCCACCGAGGCCTATGCGCTGCTCGGCGTGGCGCTGGTGGCCGAACGCCGCAGCGATGGCCAGGTGACGCTGGAGCGCAGCTACATCGCGCCGCAGGTGGCGATCGAGGCGACGGCGCAGCTGTCGGCCAGCGCCTCGTTGCTGCACGGCCTGATCCTGCAACGCGCGCAGGCGCTGGCCGGCCGCATGGGGCAGCTCAGCCATGGCGTGTCGGAACTGGCCGACTTTTTGATGCTGCAGACGCTGAACCGCAACGAGCCGATCTTCAGCCAGCACGCCGCGCTGCCCAACGCCCACCCGAAGGAGCTGCACCGCGACTGCCTGCGCCTGGCCGGCGACCTGGCCACGCTGGCCAGCAGCACGCGCCGGCCGCCCGAGTTCCCGCCGTACCGGCACGACGACCTGAACGCCTGCTTCACGCCGATCTTCTCCGAGCTGCGCCGCATGCTGACCGCGGTGCTCGAGCAGAACGCGCTGCAGATCGAGCTGGTCGACCGCAAGTACGGCGTGCGCACCGCGGTGGTCAACGACCTGGAGCTGGTGCGCACCGGCAGCTTCGTGCTGGCCGTCAATGCGCAGGTGCCGGGCGAACAGCTGCGCCAGCGCTTCCCGGCCCAGACCAAGATCGGCCCGGTCGACAAGATCCGCGACCTGGTCAACCTGCAGTTGCCCGGCATCGGCCTGCGCTCGCTGCCGGTGGCGCCGCGCCAGCTGCCCTTCCATGCCGGCTTCTTCTATTTCGAGCTCGACCGCGCCGGCGAGCTGTGGAAGTCGATCGAGAGCAACGGCAGCCTGGCGGTGCACATCGCGGGCGATTTCCCTGGCCTGGAGCTGGAGTTCTGGGCCATCCGCAGTTGAACGTGGTAAAGCGCGATGAGCCCCTCTTCCCCCGACGACCCGTTTGCCGAAGTCGACACCGGCCGCACCTTCATCATGCCGACGCCGGGCGGGCGCACGACGGCGATGCCGTCGCGGCCGCAGGCGGCACCGCAGCATGCCGGCGCCGACGTCGCCGCCGACATCGGCCCCGGTGACAGCGGCCTGAACCCGCTGGTCGCGCTGGCCAACCCGCTGCTGGCGCTGGTGCCGCAGATCCGCGCGTCGACCCAGCTCGCCGACCCGGCCGCGCTGCGCGAATCGATCGCCCAGGGCCTGCGCGAGTTCGAGGCCCAGGCGCGCGCCCGCGGCATCGCGCCCGAGCGCGTGCTGGCGGCGCGCTACATCCTGTGCACGCTGCTCGACGAGGTGGCCGCCACCATGCCCTGGGGCGCCTCCGGCCAGTGGGGCCGGCACAGCCTGCTGGCGATGTTCCACAACGAGACCGGCGGCGGCGAGAAGGTGTTCCAGCTGATGGCCAAGCTGGCCGAGAACCCGTCCGGCAACCGCGACCTGCTGGAGCTGATCTACGCCGCGCTGTGCCTGGGCTTCGAAGGCCGCTACCGCGTCGTCGACGGCGGGCGCGCCCAGCTCGAGGCGGTGCGCGAGCGGTTGGCGCAGATCATCAAGAAGGAGCGCGGCGACTACGCGCCGGCCTTGGCGCAGAACTGGCGCGGCGAGGCCGCGACGCGGCGTTCGGTGCTGACCTGGCTGCCGTTGTGGGTGGCCGGCGCGGTGGTCACGCTGCTGATCGTCGCGATCTACCTCGGGCTGTCGTGGCGCCTGAGCGGCGATTCCGACCCGGTCTACGGCCGCATCCAGGAGCTGCGGCTGATCCCGCCGACGCCGCCGGTCAAGCTGCCGGCGCCCCGGCCGCGGCTGGCGCAGTTCCTCGTCAACGACATCAAGGCCGAGCTGGTGACGGTGCGCGACGAGGTCGACCGCAGCGTCATCATCATCCGCGGCGACGGGCTGTTCGCGCCGGCCAGCGCGGCGCTGAGCGCCGAGCGCGAGGCGCTGATGAAGCGCATCGCCGAGGCGCTGGCCCAGGTGCCGGGCTCGGTGCTCGTCACCGGCCACACCGACAACGTGCGCATCCGCACCGCGCAGTTCCCGTCCAACTGGCACCTGTCCGAGGAGCGGGCCAAGACGGTGCGCGACATCCTGTCCGGCTACGGAGTCGCCGCCGACCGCTTGAAGGCCGAGGGCCGCGCCGACGGCGAACCGGTGGCCGCCAACGACACGCCTGCCAACCGCGCGCTGAACCGGCGCGTCGAGATCACCTTGTTCATCCCGCGCGGCGCGACGCCCGCGGCCTCGGCTCCCGGAACCGGATCATGAAGAAGCTGCTGGGATTCCTGCTCAACCCCTGGTTCCTGCTGATCCTCGGGCTGCTGGCGCTGTCCATCGTCATCTGGATCGTCGGGCCGCTGGTCGCGATCGGCAACTGGCGGCCGCTGGAAACCGCCACCGCGCGGCTGGTCTGCATCGCCGTCATCGTCGGCCTGGTGGTGCTGCGCAAGCTGTGGCAGTACTGGCGCGCGCGCAAGACCAATGCGAAGGTGGTCGACCAGCTGTTGACGCCGGTGCCCGGTGCTGCCACCGACGACCCGGCGAACGCCGAACTGAAGACGCTGAACGAGCGCTTCCAGAAGGCGCTGCAGACGCTGCGCAACGCGAAGTTCGACACCGGCAAGACGGGCTTCGCCGGCGCCTGGGGCGGGTTGTCGTCGCGCCTGGGCAAGCGCTACCTGTACGAGCTGCCGTGGTACGTGATCATCGGGGCGCCGGGCTCGGGCAAGACCACGGCGCTGGTCAACTCGGGGCTCAATTTCCCGCTCGCCGCCGCGATGGGCGAGCATTCGGTGAAGGGCGTCGGCGGCACGCGCAACTGCGACTGGTGGTTCACCGACCAGGCGGTGCTGATCGACACCGCCGGCCGCTACACCACGCAGGACAGCCACAAGAGCACCGACAGCCGGGCCTGGGAGGGCTTCCTCGGCCTGCTCAAGCGCAGCCGGCCGCGCCAGCCGCTGAACGGCGTGCTGGTCACCGTCTCGGTGACCGACCTGCTGACGCACAGCGCGAACGAGCGCGCCCAGCATGCCGCCACCGTGCGCCTGCGCCTGCAGGAGCTGCACGAGCACCTGGGCATGCGCTTCCCGATCTACCTGCTGGTCACCAAGTGCGACCTGCTGGCCGGCTTCATGGAGACGCTGGGCGAGGTCGACAAGGACACGCGCGCCACGCCGTGGGGCATGACCTTCAAGCTCGACAAGCAGCAGCACACCGACCTGTCGGTGTTCCCGGCCGAGTTCGACGCGCTCGAGAAGCGCCTGACCGACGGCCTGATCGACCGGCTGCAACTGGAGCGCGACCCGCAGCGGCGCGCCCGCATCTACGGCTTCCCGCAGCAGTTCGAGGCCTTGCGCGGCCTGCTGAAGGACTGGATCGAGCAGGTGTTCTCGCCGTCGCAGTTCGAGGCCCACCCGCTGCTGCGCGGCGTGTACTTCATCAGCGGCACGCAAGAGGGCACGCCGATCGACCGCATGCTGGGCCGCATCGCGCGCACCTACCGGCTCGAACGCACCGTGCTGCCGCCGCTGCAGTCCAGCGGCAAGAGCTTCTTCCTGTCGCGGTTGCTGAAGGAGGTGGTGTTCGGCGAGGCCGCGCTGGCCGGCACCGACCTCAAATGGGAGCGCCGCCGCTCGTGGATGATCGCCGCCGCCTACGCGGCGATCGGCGCCATCACGCTGGGCGTGCTGCTGGCCTGGGGCGTGAGCTACCTGAACAACCAGCGCTACATCGCCAAGGTCGACGCCACCGTCGAAGAGGTGCGCAAGCTGGTGCAGGCGACGCCGAACCGCGCGTCGGCCGACATCCTGGTGCTGCTGCCGGCGCTGCAGGCCACGCGCGACCTGGCGCGGGCCGGCATCGGCGACTCGGTGCCGTTCAGCTACGGCTTCGGGCTGTACCAGGGCCGCAAGCTCGACGGCGCGTCGCAGCAGGCCTACCGGCGCATGCTGACCGACGCGGTGCTGCCGCGCATTGCGCTGGGCATCGAGGACCGGCTGAAGACCGGGCTCGACAACCCCGAGCTGCAGTACGAGGCGCTGAAGGCCTACGTGATGCTGTACGACCCGGAGCGCTTCGACTCGGCCGCCCTCAAGCTGTACGTGATGGCCGACTGGGAGACCAACCTGCCGCGCTCGGTGACCACCGAGCAGCGCGCCGAGCTCGAATCGCACCTCGACGCGCTGCTGGCCGAGGGCCAGGCGGTGTCGCCGCTGCCCGAAGACAAGCAGCTGGTGGCGCAGACGCGTGCCCGCCTGATCGCGACGCCGCTGACCCAGCGCGTGTACCGGCGCCTGAAGCGCCAGGGCGTGGGTGCCGACATCCCCGAGTTCACCGTCGCCAAGGCGGCCGGCGCCGGTGCCGGGCTGGTCTTCATGCGCGCCAGCGGCCAGCCGCTCACCAAGGGCGTGCCGGGGCTGTTCACCTACGACGGCTACCACAAGGGCTTCCAGCGCGAGGTCGAACGCGTCGCGCGACAGCTGGCCGACGAAGAGAGCTGGGTGCTGGGCGTCAACGACAGCAGCCGGCTGAACGCGCTGCGTTCGATCGAGGTGCAGCAGCAACTGGCCGACGAGGTGCGCCGCCTGTACCTGACCGACTACGTGACGGTGTGGGAGGAGTTCATCGCCGACGTCAAGATGCTGCCCACCGCCAACCTGTCGCAGGCGGTGCAGATGTCGCGCGTGCTGTCGGCGCCGGACAACCCGCTGGTGCCGTTGCTGAAGGCGATGTCGCGCGAGACCACGCTGGCCGACAGCAAGGACGTGGCGTCCAAGGTCGAGACCAAGGCGCGCGATGCGATCCAGCGCTCGCGCGAGGAGCTGCTGCGCCTGCTGGGCAACCAGGCGCCGGCCACGCCGCTCGGCCCGGGCCAGCGCATCGAGAGCATCGTCGACGACCGCTTCGTCGGGCTGCGCCAGCAGGTGATGGCGGCCGACGGCAAGGCGGCGCCGATCGAATCGACGGTGGCGCTGATCAACGAGGTGTACACGCTGCTGACGGCGGCCGACACCGCGGTGAAGGGCGGCAACGTGCCGCCGCCGTCGGACGTGCCGAACAAGGTGAAGGCCGAGGCGGCGCGGCTGCCCGAGCCGATCCGCTCGCTGCTGAACACCTTGTCGGTCAGCGGCACCAAGGCGGCGCTCGACATCACGCGCAGCAACATCGGCAACTCGATCAATGCCGAGATCGGCGAGTTCTGCCGCCAGGCCATCAGCGGCCGCTACCCGTTCGCGCGCGCCAGCAGCCGCGACGTGACGCAGGAAGACTTCGCCCGCGTGTTCGCGCCCGGCGGGCTGTTCGACGCGTTCTTCCAGAAGAACCTGGTCAACTTCGTCGACACCTCGACGCGGCCGTGGAGTTTCAAGAAGATCGACGGCGCGTCGATGGGCGCCGACAGCTCGACGCTGCTGCAGTTCCAGCATGCGGCGGTGATCCGCGACACCTTCTTCCGCGCCGGCGGCAACGTGCCCGGGCTGCGGCTGGACTTCAAGCCGGTCGAGATGGACGCGACGATCACGCAGTTCTCGCTCGACGTCGACGGCCAGCTGGTGAAGTACGCGCACGGGCCGCAGATTCCGTCGTCGATCCAGTGGCCGGGGCCGCGCGGCAGCACGCAGGTGCGGGTGGCGCTGACGCCGGTGTCGGCCAGCGGCCTGTCGGGCGACACCCGGGAAGGGCCGTGGGCCTTGTTCCGGCTGTTCGACAAGCAGCAGGTCGAAGCGGCCGGCGCGCCGGAACGCTTCAAGGCGACCTTCAACATCGACAACCGCAAGGCGGTGTTCCTGGTCACAGCGAGCAGCGTGCGCAACCCGTTCCGGCTGCCCGAGCTGCAAGAGTTCTCCTGCCCGGGCAAGCTGTGAGCAGCACCTTCAGCATCGACGCCTTCCTCGAAGGCACCGGCACGCAGGCGCCGGGCTGGTTCGGCAAGCTCGCGATGCTGGGGGATTTTGCGAGCCGGCGTCTGCCGCAGCCCTTCGTCGATGCCTGCGATGCGTGGTTGTCGCAGGGCATGGACGCGAGCCGGGTGCGGCTGGGCGCGCAGTTCCTCGACGTGTACCTCACCGGGCCGATCTGGCGCTTCGCATGGGCGCCGGGCGTGATCGACAGCGAGTGGTGGGTGGGCGTGCTGATGCCCAGCGTCGACAAGGTGGGCCGCTACTTCCCGCTGCTGGTGGCGCAGACCGCGCACGACCTGCCGGAGACGCTGGACGGCATCCAGGCGCTGGACACCTGGTACCGGCACCTGAGCGCGGCGGTGCTGGGCACCTTGTCGGGCGGCGCGACGGTGGAGGATTTCGAATCGGCGCTGGCGCGCGCGCCGTCGTGGCGCGGCGAGCGGCACAGCGTCGAGCCGGCGGCCACCGCGATGCCGGGGCGGCTGCGCTACACCTATGCGGGCGCCGCCAGCCTGCCGCAATGGATCGACGGGCTGGTGGTGGCCGAGGCGATGCGCCGCTACACCGGCCACAGCCTGTGGTGGCCCGACCATGCGTCGGCACCGGACGACAGCCTGTCGGTGGCGCCGGGGTTGCCGCCGGCAGATTGCTTCTTCGAACTGCTGGAGGGCCGCTGGTGAGCGATGACCGCACGGTGGTCAACCCGACCAGCGCACCGAGCGACGGCGGCAACTCGCTGCCGAACGGCTTCCGGCTGCAGGAGTACGTGATCGAGGGCCTGGTCGGCGAGGGCGGGTTCGGCATCGTCTACCTGGCGCGCGACACGCAACTGGGCCGCGTGGTCGCGCTGAAGGAATACATGCCGGCGACGCTGGCCACGCGCGGCGCGCAGTGCGAGGTGTCGGTGCGCTCGGCGCGGCACCGCGAGACCTTCGAGCTCGGGCTGCGCAGCTTCGTCAACGAGGCGCAGCTGCTGGCCGCCTTCGACCATCCGTCGCTGGTCAAGGTGTACCGCTTCTGGGAGCAGCAGGGCACGGCCTACATGGTGATGCCGTTCTACGAGGGCCCGACGCTGAAGCAGTGGCTGATCGAGCACGGCCGGCCGGACGAGGCCTGGCTGCTGTCGGTGGTGCACCCGCTGATCGATGCGCTGGAGCTGATGCACCACCAGCGCTGCTACCACCGCGACATCGCGCCCGACAACATCCTGCTGCTGAAGCAGCAGAGCACGCAGTTCGGCGGCGCGCCCGGCATGCGGCCGGTGCTGCTGGATTTCGGCGCGGCGCGGCGCGTGATCGGCGATGCGACGCAGGCGCTGACGGTGATCCTGAAGGCCGGCTATGCGCCGGTGGAGCAGTACGCCGAGTCGAAGGCGATGCGCCAGGGTCCGTGGACCGACGTGTATGCGCTGTGCGCGGTGCTGTATGCGTCGATCACCGGGCGCGCTCCGCTGGCGTCGGTGAGCCGGCTCGTCACCGACGACCTGCAGCCGGCGGTGCAGGCCGGGGCAGGGCGCTACTCGCACGAGTTCCTGGCGGCGATCGATGCCGGTCTGGCGGTGAAGCCGGACGGCCGGCCGCAGGACATGGCGGCGCTGCGTGCGCTGCTGCCGGGGGGGCTGGGCCATGCGACCGGCCTGGGCGGGGCGACGCGCGGCAAGCTGGCGGTGCCCCCGGATCTGGGCGCCTCGACGGTGGTGACGCCGTCGACGCGGCCGGCCGAGCTGATGCCGGATCCGCATGCGGTGAAGCCGTCGCGCAGCGGCGTGTATGCGCTGGCCGGGCTGGTGGCGGTGGCCGTCGCCGGGGCAGCCTGGTGGTCCGGTTCGCGCGCGCCGGCGCCGGTCTCGGCGGCCGCACCGGCGGCGTCGGCGGTGGCGGTGGC
>NZ_JBFUEB010000169.1:0-8944 GCF_056404395.1 Rhizobacter sp. P2_D12
CCGCCCGCCCGGCGCCCGCCTCGCTGCCCGACCCGTGGCGCCGCATCGTGCCGTGGCCGGGCGAGGCCATGGCGCCCGGACCCCGTTTCGACTTCCGCGTCGGGTTGCCCGACCATTCGCAGCTGCCCTGGGACGTGTGGCGCCGCCTCGGCGTGCGGGCCCAGCGCGACTTCGCGCGCATGCCGCGGGCCTACACCGACCCGGCCGGCGAGCCGCTGCTGCGCGCGGCGATCGCGGCCCACGTGTCGGCGTCGCGCGCGGTGGCCTGCAGCGCCGACGACGTGGTCCTCACGTCCGGCGCGCAGCATGCGTTTGCGCTGCTGGCCGAGATGCTCGTCACGCCGGGCAACACCGCGGTGGCCGTCGAAGACCCCGGCTACGGCCCGCTGTATGCGGCGCTGGCGTTCCGGGGCGCGCAGCTGGTGCGCGTGCCGCTCGACGGCGAGGGCCTGCGCGTCGACCTGCTGCCCGAATCCGCCAAGGTGGTCTGCGTGACGCCGTCGCACCAGTTCCCGGTCGGCACGGCGATGTCGCTGAACCGCCGCTCGCAGCTGCTGGCCTTCGCGCGGCAGCACCGGGCGGTGATCGTCGAGGACGACTACGACGGCGAGTTCCGCTTCGGCGGCCGGCCGCTCGACGCATTGCATTCGCTGGACGACCGCGGCCTGGTGTTCTACGTCGGCACCTTCTCGAAGGTGCTGTTCCCCGCGCTGCGGGTCGGCTTCATCGTGGCCCCGGACTGGGCGCGCGAGCGGCTCGCCGCGGCGCTGCACGCGACCTGCGGCGCGCCGCCCCTGCTGACGCAGCTGACGCTGGCCGCCTTCATCCGCGAAGGCCACCTCGGGCGCCACGTGCGCCGCATGCGGCGCAGTTACGCGGCACGGCGCGATGCGCTGTTGCAGGCGCTGCAGCGGCATGCCGGCGGGCGGCTGACGCCGCTGCCCTCGGTGGCCGGCCTGCACCTGAGTGCGCTGCTCGCGCCGCAGTTCGAGGCCGACGCGGTCGTCCAGGCGGCGGCCGCGGCCGGGGTGGCGGTCGAGGCGCTGGACCGGTCCGGGCGGCGGCGCGCCCGCTACAACGGGCTGACCTTCGGGCTCGGCCTGGTCGCCACCGACCAGGTCGCTGCCGGCGTGCGCGCGCTGTCGCGGGTGCTGGACGGCGCCTGAGCTCACAGCAGCAGCTTGACCCCGAACGCCGCCATCAGCGCGGCACAGGCACGGTCGATCGGCCGGCGCAGCGCCTGGTAGCGCCGGATCACGCGGGGCGTCGAGAACAGCCATGCCGCCAGGCCATACCAGAGCAAGGCATCGGCGAACACGAGCGCCACCGCCGCGACCCGCAGCGACGCGGCGGCATCGGCCGGCACCAGCAGCACGAAGATGCTGCCGAAGTAGGCCAGTGACTTCGGGTTCAGCAGGCTGGTCGTGAAGCCCCGCAGCAGGGCCTGGAGTGCCGGCCGCGCCGCCGCGGGCGCGGCGTCGACCTCGGCCGGCGGCCCGGCGCGCGAGCGCCACAGGCGCACCGCAAGGTACAGCAGGTAGACGGCACCGGCCACCCGGATGGCGGTCTGCAGGCCCGGCAGCAGCTCGAAGATCGCCGACAGGCCCGAGACGGCGACCAGCGCCCACAAGGCACCGGCCGTGGCCAGCCCGAGCGCGATCAGCAGCGCGCCGCGCCGGTCCTGCTCGGCCGCGGCGTACACGACCAGCAGGATGTTGGGCCCGGGGCTGAGGATGGCCAGGCTGTCGATGACGAACAGCGGCAGCAGGACGAGCATCGTCACGGAATGGCTCCTGGGGATGGATGACGCCGGCAGGATGGCATGCAGGCCCGCCGCGCCCAAGAGCCACAACGTGCGGGATCCACCGGTCCAGAAGCGGTTCGCTCAGCGTGCCTGCGCGCTGCGCAGCGCCTGCAGGCCCCGGATCACCGGATCGAGCCGGCGCACCACCTCGCGGCCGAGGGCCTCGAGGTCGCCGGCGCCTTCGGCACACGCCTGCTCCAGTGCGGCCGCCTCCTGCTGCACCGCATGGACGCCGAGCGCCGCGGTCACGCTCTTCAGGTCGTGCGCCATGCGGGTGGCAGCGGTCCGGTCGCCCGCCACCAGCGCGGCATCGAAGCGCGCCGCGAAATCGGCCTGGCTGTCGCGGAACATGCCCAGCAGGCGGTGGTACAGCAGCTCGTTGCCCATCACCGACGCCAGCCCGGCGCGCGTGTCGATGCCCGGCAGGCCCGCCAGCGCATCGGGGCCGGCGCTGCCGTTCGCGCCCCCCGCGGAGGCCGGCGAGCCCTCCGCGACCGGCCGCAACCAGCGCGCCAGCGTCGCGAACATCTCGTCCACCCGGATCGGCTTGGCGATGTGGTCGTTCATGCCCGCGGCGAGTGCCTTCTCGCGGTCGCCCACCATCGTGTTGGCGGTCATCGCGATGACCGGCAGGTCCTGCAGGCCGGGCCGCTGGCGCAGCGCCCGCGTCGCGGCGTAGCCGTCCATCACCGGCATCTGGCAGTCCATCAGCACGCCGTCGAAGCGCTGCCGGCCCAGCAGGTCCAGCGCCTCCTGGCCGTCGCAGGCGATGCCGACGGCCACGCCGGCGCGGCTCAGCACGTCGAGGGCGAGTTCGCGGTTGATCGGGTTGTCCTCGACCAGCAGGATGCGCACCCCGCTCAGCCGCGCCTGGTGGCCGAGCATCGCCTCTTCGCGCTGCTCGCTGCGCGTGGGATGGCGCAGCGCCAGGCCGAGCGCGGCACTGCAGGCGTCGAACAGCGTCGACGGCGTCACCGGCTTGGCCAGCAGGGCACCGACGCTGAGCTGCCGCTCGGCCAGGCGCTGCAAGGCTTCGTCGCGGCTGAAGGCCGTCAGCATCAGCACCACCGGTGGCGGGTGGCGCCGGGCGGCGCGCTCGCCGAGCCGGAGCATGCACTCCACGCCGTCCATGCCGGGCATCTTCCAGTCGAGCAGCACCAGGTCGTAGGGTTGGTCGCGCGCGTCGGCCAGGTCCACCTGGCGCAGCGCGTCCTGCCCGTCGACCGCGGTGTCGGCCGCCAGGCCCAGCGCCACCGTCATGCCGGCCAGCACTTCACGCGCACTGGCGTTGTCGTCCACGATCAGCGCGCGCGTCCCGCGCAGCCCCTCGTGCCGCAGCTCGCGCGGCTGCGCGGCCGGCCCGGCCTGCAGCCCGAAGCGCAGGCTGAAGTGGAAGCGGCTGCCCTGCCCCGGCACGCTGTCGACCGCGAGTTCGCCGCCCATCAGGCGCACCAGGTGCCGGCTGATCGCCAGGCCCAGGCCGGTGCCGCCGTAGCGCCGGCTGGTCGAGGCGTCCGCCTGCGAGAACGGCTGGAACAGGCCCTGCTGCTGCCCGGTGCTCATGCCGATGCCGGTGTCGCGCACCTCGAACCTCAGCAGCGCCGATGCGGCGTCGCGCTCGAGAACGTCGACGGCCACCGCGACCTCGCCGCGGTCGGTGAACTTGACGGCGTTGTTGCCCAGGTTGAGCAGCACCTGGCGCAGGCGCGACGGATCGCCCACCAGCGCCATCGGCAGCTGCTGCGCCTCGACGAGCAGCAGCTCCAGGCCCTTGTCGTCGGCGTTGATGCCGATCAGGTTCGCCAGGTCCTCCATCACGTGGCCGAGGTCGAACGGGATCGACTCGATGTCGAGCTTGCCGGCCTCGATCTTCGAGAAGTCGAGGATGTCATTGATGATGCCCAGCAGCGACTCGGCCGACCGGTGCACCTTCTGCACGTAGTTGTGCTGCTGCGGGTTCAGCTTGCTCTGCAGCGCCAGGTGCGACATGCCGAGGATCGCGTTCATCGGCGTGCGGATCTCGTGGCTCATGTTGGCGAGGAACTCGCTCTTCGCCTGGCTCGCGACCTCGGCCCGCTGCATCGCCTCGGCCAGCTGCGCGGTGCGCTCGCGCACCGCCTCTTCCAGGTGGTCGCGGTGGTTGCGCAGGTCTTCCAGCGCCTGCTTGCGCGAGGTGATGTCGGTGATCAGCCCGTCGAAGCCGGGCGCGGCGCCGCCCTGCGGAACGCCGTCGCGCGGCTGCCGCGCGTTCAGCTGCACCCAGATCGGCCGGCCATCGGCGCGCGTGAGCTCAAGCTCCATGCCGGCGATCTCGCCATCGCGCGCCAGCGCGGCGAACTGCGCATCGACCTGTTCCGGCGTGAACAGCGCCCGGCCCGCGCCGCCGTTCACCGCCGCCATCAGCTCGGCCGGCGTGGCATACCCCATCAGCCGCGCCAGCGCCGGGTTGGCGTCATGCAACCCGCCCGACCGGTCGAGGCGGAAGATGCCCTCCAGCGAGTTCTCGAAGATGCCGCGGTAGGTGGCCTCGCTGTCGCGCAGGCGGCGGGCCGAGTCGCGCAGCCGGTCGGCCATCGCGTTGACGCGCGCGGCCAGGCGCCCCAGTTCGTCGCCCGACTCGATGGGGCAGCGGGCGTCGAGGTCGCCATCGGCGATCCGGTCGACCACCGACTCGAGGCGGTTGATGGGCGCGCTCACCATGCGCCGCAGCAACAGGAAGGTTGCCGCATACAGCAGGGCGACGATCGCGGCCACCAGGGCCAGCGTGGTGCGGCGTGCCGCGGCGATGGCCTGCTCGACCACGGCGCGGGTCAGCACGACCCGGGCCTCGCCGATCTTCTGCGGCACGGCAGCGCCCGGCGGCGCGTACTCGATCGCCTGCACGCGCACGATCGGATCGGCCAGGTCCTGCAGCGGCGTCTTGATGACCTCGGACACCGGCCCGTAGCCGACTGCCGTGATGCTGAACTGCGCCACCTCCGGGTTGGGCGCCAGCGCCGCGAGCTGGCTGTCGATCGCGGCACGGTCGACGTTCCACAGCGCATAGGCGACCGAGCGGCTGAACAGGTCGGCGATGCGGCCGGCGCGGCCTTCGAGCTCGACGAGGCGGCGTTCGCGCTCGCGTTCGAGCAGCACGTAGGCCGAACCGGCCGCCACCAGCGCCACCAGGGTCACCAGCGCCACCACCAGCTTCGTGTGCAGGCTGGTCATGCGGGGCCACCCGTGTTGCGGCAGGCGCATGTCAGCTCGGGCGCAGCAGCGACGCCAGCGTGAAGTCGTAGCCGCCGGGCTTCGGGTGGAAGACCTTGGAGTACGCGCTGAAGTCCGGCGCGCCGTCGCGCTTGTACACCGCATGGTCGTAGCGCTGCGCGGTCTCGCGCGTGACCACCAGCATGTAGTCGAGCTTCTGGGCCAGGCCGCCGTGGGCGGCGAAGTCGACGCCATGGTGGTAGTCGTGCAGCAGCACCATGGCCCAGGCGCCGATGAAGAAATGGCTGCCCAGGGTGGCCGCCAGCCCGCCGTCGAGCAGGCTGGCCAGCGCGTCCGGCCAGGCCCCGGTGCCGCCGACCAGCACCCGGGCGCCGCGCGCCTTCACCGCGCGCATCGCGCCCAGCGCCATCGAATCGTTGCCGGCCCAGATGATGTTGACCTCCGGGTAGCGCGACAGCAGAACGCTGGCCTTGCTCTCGCCGTCGGCGCCGCTCCAGTCGCCGAAGGCCAGCTGCAGGATCCGGCCGCGCCCCGAACGGGCGATGAAGTCGGCCACGCCCTGCGCGCGTTCCAGCGAGACCGGCGTGCTGCGGTCGCCGGTGATGCCGATCACCAGCGGCTCGCGGCCGCCGAGCTGGCGCACCAGCGCTTCCATCAGCCGGTATTCGGCGCGCGCCTCGTCGGTCGTCGCGGTGCCGATCCAGTTGCGCAGCTGCTCGCGCTCGTTGCCGACCTCGCGCCGCTGCTCCGGCGTCAGGTCGTTGTGGATCAGCAGCAGCTTGACGGGCGTGGGCGCGAACATCCGCAGCATCTGCAGCGCGGCCAGCTTCTCGTTGACGATCACGACGTAGTCGGGCGGATCGGCGCGTTGCGCGACGCTTTCGGCCTGGCGCAGCATCAGCAGGTGGTCACGCTCGGCGTACAGCACCTCGAGTTCCATGCCGAAGGTCCGGGCCGCGGCCGCCATCAGGCGGGCGGTCATGTGCCAGTGCGGGCCCTTGCCGCGCTCGACCGGCTCGCCGGGGTTCAGGAAGACGACGCGCGGCGCCGGCCGCTGCGCCGCCACCTGCCCGGCCGTGCACAACAGGCCGGCGCCAGCGATCAAGGCATTTCGGCGATCCATGGGGCAAACCTCTCGGCTTGGCCGGGGAGACCGGCTCGCCCCGCATTGAACCATGCGCACCGGCGTCATGTCACTTCTCGTTGACGCGGGGTCCGGCCGGCGCCATACTTTCCAACATTGGAAACAATCAGAGGCCCGCATGAGCACCCTGGCGCTCCATTACCACCCGCTGTCGTCCTACTGCCACAAGGTGCTGATCGCGCTCGACGAGCTGGGCGTCGACGTCGACAAGCGCTTGCTGAACCTGGGCGACCCGGCCGAGCGCAGCGCGTACCTCGCGCTGTGGCCGACGGGCAAGATGCCGCTGCTGGTGGACCGGGGCCGGCCCGTCCCGGAGACGAGCATCATCATCGAGCACCTGCAGCGGCACCATGCGCAGCCGGGCCGGGCGCTGATCCCGGCCGACCCGGACGAGGCCCTGGAGGTGCGCTTGTGGGACCGCCTGTTCGACCTGCAGGTGATGACGCCGATGCAGGCCTTCACCGCCGACCTGCTGCGGCCGCCGGGCGAGCGCGATGCGCAGGGCGTGGCGCGCGCACGCGAGACGCTGGCGACGTCCTACGCGCTGGTCGACCACCACCTGCAAGGCCGCACCTGGATGGCCGGCGAAGCGTTCAGCCTGGCCGACTGCGCCGCCGCGCCGTCGCTGTTCTATGCACTGACCTACGTGCCGCTGCCGCCGCAGCACGAGCGCCTGGCGGCCTACTTCGAGCGCCTGATGGATCGGCCGTCGGTGGCGCGCACGGTGGAGCAGGCCCGGCCCTGGTTCAAGTACTACCCGGGGCGCGCCGGCCTGGCGCGGCGCTTCTTCGACCCGGCGGCCGCCTGACGATGCGCACGACCACCGACCCGGCCCGGCTCGACCGCATGTTCTTTGCGCTGTCCGACCTGCAGCGCCGCGGCATCCTCGAGGCACTGAGCAACGGGCCGGCCTCGGTGACCGAGCTGGCCGGGCCGCTGGGCATGGCGCTGCCGTCGGCCGTCAAGCACCTGGCCGTCCTCGAGCAGGGCGGGTTCGTCGTCTCGGAGAAAGCCGGGCGGGTGCGCACCTACCAGGTCGACCCGAAGGCCTTCGACGCGATGCAGGCCTGGGTGGCGAAGCACCAGCGGCGGCTCCACGCGCAGTTCGACCGGCTCGACGCCTACCTCGCCGAGCAGAAAACCAGGGCCAAGCGATGAAGCACACCCCGAGCACGCACACCGATTTCGTCATCGAACGCGAGTTCGCCGCCACGCCCGAGGCGGTGTTCCAGGCCTGGGCCGACCCGGTGGCCAAGCGGCTGTGGTCAGACTGCCATGCCGAGCACACCACCGACTACAGCCTCGACTTCCGCCCGCTCGGGCGTGAGTCGCACCGCGTCGCCTACCCGGACGGGCGGGTGCAGCAGATCGAGAAGGTCTTCTTCGACATCGTGGCCGCGCGGCGGATCGTGTTCGCCTACGACATCCGGCTCGATGCGCGCCCATTGTCGGTGTCGCTCGTGACGGTCGAGTTCTCGCCCAACCGGCGCGGCACGCGCATGGTGTACACCGAGCAGCTCGCCTACCTGGATGGCCACGAGGACCGGGCGCAGCGCCTGCACGGCACGCAGGAGAGCCTGGACCGGCTGGTGCACAGCCTGTCCAGGCACTAGGGCCTGTCAACACTGCGGGAAGGCTCGCGTCACTGCTTGGGCAGGGCCGGGATCGCCTGGTTGCAATCCCCCTTCAGCGGCAGGTTGCGGCAGACGTACTGGCCGGCCGTGTTCTCGGTGGCCGCGCCGGCCGGTGCCGGCTGGTGCACGCGCTGCTTCCAGATCTGCCACAGCATGAAGCCGTCGCCGGGGCGGCCCTTGTTCCTGATGTAGTTCACCAGCGTCTCGACGTTGTAGTACGGCGTGGCGATGTTGTTGCTGCCGTTCAGCATGTCGGCGTCGTACGGCACGCCGTTGGCCGGGATCTTCAGCACCGCGCCGCCGGCGCCTTCGGGGGCGATCTCCATGCCCATGTGGATCGGGCCGCTGTAGATCGCGCGGTAGGACTCGTAGCCTTCGCGCGGGTCGTAGTAGTCGCCGCCGTCGTAGCCCATCAGGTTGACGTGGCTGAGCTTGCTGCCGCGCGTCTTGACGGCGGTGTACATGACGCCACCGAACGGCGAGCCCCATTGCACCTTGCCTTCCTCGAAGGGCGAGCCCTTCACGTAGTAGGCGCCGGTGGACCAGCCGGCGACCGAGATGCCGAGCTTCGCGCCGCGCGACTGGATCTCGCTGTAGGTGGCGTCGATGATGCCGACGATCTGCGCATCGGTGTTGCAGGCGAAGTTGGCGGCGTCGAGCTTGTTGCACGACGAGCCGTTGACCTCCCAGTCGAGGTCGACGCCGGAGGCGCCGAGGTCCAGCGCGAGGTCGACGACGCTGCGCGCGTTGTAGTTGGCCCATTCGCTGCCCTGGCTGTAGGCCCAGCCGCCGAACGACAGCCAGACCTGCGTGCCGCGGGCCTTGAGGGCCGCGATGTTGTTGCGCAGGTCCTGCGCCTGCTGCGCGCTGAAGAAGCGCTGGCCGTTGCTGGTGGCCGCGCCCTCGACGAACTCGAAGCCGGCCATCGACTGGTCGAACGCGTAGCTGCCCTTCACGTACTGCGTGTTGGGCTTCGCGAAGGCCAGGTTCACGTGCGTGAAGTAGTTCGGGATGTTGGCCGGCGTCAGGTCGTAGAGGCTGGTGTTCCAGGTGCCGGAGTAGCCGATGTAGCTGCGGGCCGACGGGGCCGGGGCGGGCGCTGGCGCTGGTGCAGGCGCAGGAGCCGGGGCGGGCGCGGGGGCGGGCGCGGGG
>NZ_JBFUEB010000170.1:0-8854 GCF_056404395.1 Rhizobacter sp. P2_D12
GGCCCGCCGCCCGGCGAGCCGCCGCGCGAGGGCGGGCCTCCTGGCCAGCAGCCCGGCCAGCAACCACCCGGCCAAGAGCGCGGCCAACAGCGCGGCCAGCCCGGCGGCACGCTGCCCGCCGGCTCGCTGTGGCTGGACTACCTGGTGCGCTTCCTGGTGATCGGCGGGGCCGCGTGGTGGGGTGCGCAATGGCTGTCGCAGCCGATGCGCCGGCTGGCCGACGCATCGCGCGCGCTCGGCCAGGCGCTGGCGCAACGCCGGCCGGCACCGCAGCTGGACGAACATGCCGGCACGCGCGAGGTGCGCCAGGCCGCCCAGGTGTTCAACGCGATGGCCGGCCGGCTGCACGAGCAGTTCGACGCGCAGGGCCTGCTGATGGCCGCCATCTCGCACGACCTGCGCACGCCGCTGGCCCGGCTGCGCCTGCGGCTGGAGACCATGGACGCCGGCCCGCAGACCGAGCGCTGCATCGACGACCTGCAGGAGATGGACGCGCTGATCGGCAACGTGCTGTCGATGATGCGCGACCAGCATGCGCCGGCCGCACGCCAGCAGGTCGACCTGCGCGCGCTGCTGCAGTCGCAGGTGGACGACCTGGTGGAACAGGGCCTGGCGGTGCGCTTCGCCGACGAAACGCCCGGCGCCGAGGCGGTCGTGATGGGCCAGACCGAGGCGCTCAAGCGCATCCTCGGCAACCTGGTCGGCAACGCGTTGCGCCATGCCGGCACGGCCGACGTGAGCCTGCGCGTCGAGGCGCAGCAGCTGGCGCTGTGCATCGACGACCGCGGCCCCGGCATCCCCGAGGCGCAGCTCGAGACGGTGTTCCGGCCGTTCTACCGCGTCGACACCTCGCGCAGCCGCGAAACGGGCGGCAGTGGGCTCGGCCTGTACATCGCGCGCGACCTGGCCGAGCGGCACGGCGGCAGCCTGTCGCTGTCGAACCGGCCCGGGGGCGGCCTGCGCGCACGGCTGCTGCTGCCGCAGAAACACTTGCCGTGAACCGTGTCGGTGCTGAAACAAAGCATCGACATTGCCGACACAGCGGGCGCCGAGCATGGGCATTCCACAGCCACGGCCCACGACCCGCCATGTACGAACGCAACACCCTCCATGACGAACCCCATGAGCACGACCTCGGCCTGCAGCACGACCTGCAGGTGATGCAGCGCCGCCGCGCGCTGGCCTGGCTGGCGGCCGGCGTCGGGGCCGGAGCCGGCGCACTGACCCTGCTGGGTTGTGGCGGCGGGGGCAGCAGCAGCGACACCACCAGCTCCAGCAGTTCGTCGGGCTCGGGCAGCTCCTCCGGCTCCGGCAGCACCGGCACCACCAGCTGCTCGGTGATCCCCGAAGAGACCGCCGGCCCGTACCCGGGCGACGGCTCCAACACCTCGAACGGCAGCATCGCCAACGTGCTGACGCTCAGCGGCATCGTGCGCAGCGACATCCGCCCGTGCATCCCGGCCAGCCTGGGCACCGCGGCCGGCGTGCCGCTGACCATCACCCTGACCTTGGTCGACACCGGTTCGAGCTGCGCCGACCTGTCGGGCTACGCGATCTACCTGTGGCACTGCGACCGCGACGGCAAGTACTCGATGTACTCCAGCGGCGTCACCGACCTGAACTACCTGCGGGGCGTGCAGGAGACCGACAGCAACGGCCAGGTGAGTTTCACCACCGTGTTCCCGGCCTGCTATTCGGGCCGCATGCCGCACATCCACTTCGAGGTCTACCGCAGCCTCGCGACGGCGACCTCGTCGACGAACAAGATCAAGACCTCGCAGATGGCCTTCCCGACCGCCGACTGCAGCACCGTCTACAGCACGGCCAGCGGCTACAGCGCGAGCGTGACCAACCTGAGCCAGATCAGCTTCTCGACCGACAACGTGTTCAGCGACGGCACCTCGCTGCAGATGGTCACGCTGAGCGGCAGCGTGGCCGCCGGCTATGCGGCCGAGCTGACCGTCGGCATCGCGGCCTGAGCGTTTTTTCATTGACGAAGGGCACAGCATGATTGCATCGATCCGTTCCCTGTTTGGCGCCGGCGCGGCTCTGCTGCTCGCGATCCCGCTCGCGGCCAGCGCGGCCGACAACGGCCCGCCGCCGGGGGGCAAGCCGCCGGCACCGCCGCCCGAGGCGATCGCCGCGTGCAAAGGCAAGGCCGAGGGCGCCACGGCCAGCTTCACCGGCCGCAACGGCGAGACCCTCACCGGCACCTGCCAGAAGCTCGGCGACGTGCTGGCGCTGCGCCCGGCCGGCGGCCCGCCCGGGGGAGGCCAGCCGCCGGCGAAGCCCTGAGGCCCGCGGCGCGCGCACTACACTCGGTGCCATGAGCACCGCACTGCACACCATTCCCCACCGCACCAAGAAGCTGCCGCCGCTGCGGGTCGGCGTCGGCGGCCCGGTCGGTTCCGGCAAGACCACGCTGGTCGAGATGCTGTGCAAGACGATGCGCGCACGCTACGACCTGGTGGTCGTCACGAACGACATCTACACCAAGGAAGACCAGCGCCTGCTGACGGTGGCCGGCGCGCTGGAGGCCGAACGCATCATGGGCGTCGAGACCGGCGGCTGCCCGCACACCGCGATCCGCGAGGATGCGTCGATCAACCTGGAGGCGGTCGACCGCATGCTGGGCAAGTTCCCGGATGCCGACATCGTCTTCATCGAATCCGGCGGCGACAACCTGGCCGCCACCTTCAGCCCCGAGCTGAGCGACCTGACGATCTACGTGATCGACGTCGCGGCCGGCGAGAAGATCCCGCGCAAGGGCGGGCCCGGCATCACGAAGAGCGACCTGTTCGTGATCAACAAGACCGACCTCGCGCCGCACGTCGGCGCCGACCTCGCGGTGATGGAGGCCGACACGAAGCGCATGCGGCCGAATCGGCCTTACGTGATGAGCAATTTGAAGACCCGCGCCGGCCTGGACGACGTGGTCTCATTCATCGAGAAGCGCGGGATGCTCTTGTAGCCCGGATGGCCATCCGGGATGCGTCCGACAAACCCCGGATTGCCATCCGGGCTACGGTCAGCGCATCGACAACGTGCTCTGCAGGGCCTTCACCGCCCCGGCGCCGATCGACGCGCCGAAACGCTTGGCCAGCCGCTCGGCCACGTTGTCGCGCGGCGTGTAGTCGATCACTTCCTCGGCCTTGATGACGTCGCGCGCCACCATGTCGAGGTTGCCCAGGTGGTCGATCAGGCCCATCTCCAGCGCCTGCTGGCCATTCCAGAACAACCCGCTGAAGGTGTCGGGGCCGACTTTCAGCCGCGCGCCGCGGCCTTCCTTGACGACGCCGATGAACTGCTGGTGGATCTGGTTCAGCATCGCCTGCGTGTAGGCGCGCTGCTTCTCGCTCATCGGCGAGAACGGGTCGCCGATGCCCTTGTTCTCGCCGGCCGTCAGCAGGCGGCGCTCGACGCCGAGCTTCTCCATCGTGCCGGTGAAGCCGAAACCGTCCATCAGCACGCCGATCGAGCCGACGATCGAGGCCTTGTCGGCATAGATCTCGTCGGCCGCGACCGCGATGTAGTACGCCCCCGACGCGCAGGTCTCCTCGACCACCGCGTACACCTTCTTCTGGTGCTTGGCCTTCAGCCGGCGGATCTCGTCGTTGATGATGCCGGCCTGCACCGGGCTGCCGCCGGGCGAGTTGATGCGCAGCACCACCGCCTGCGCGCCTTCGTCCTCGAACGCATTCTTCAGCGCGCCGACCAGGATCTCGGCGCTCGCCTCGGTGTCGGAGGCGATCTCGCCGCGCACCTCGATCAGCGCGGTGTGCGGGCCGCTCGGCGCGGCAGCATGGTTGCGCGCGCTCAGCAGCGACCAGAAGCCCAGCGCGAACAGCACCAGCCAGGCCCAGCGGAAGAACAGGCGCCAGCGGCGATCGCTGCGGCGGTCCTTGAAGAACGCGGTGGCCAGCGACTCGACGGTCTCTTCCAGCGAAGGCTTGGCGGACACGACCGGTGCCGGGGCGGGCACGGGGGCAGGAGCAGGAGCGGGCGAGGGAAACTCGTCGGGCGGATTCATTCGGGGCTTTCGGCGGCCTTCGTCACGTCATCAGTCGGGGAAGGCGGGTTGGATGTCGCGGGAAGGATACCAATAGACCTCGCCCGCATCTTCTTCCACGCGCAATTCCGTCAGGCGCCCTCGGCCACAGGGGCCGGCGACGCAGCGGCCGTTGAGCGGGTCGTAGGCGGCACCATGGATCGAGCACAGGATGAACTCGCGGCCGCTGTCGAGGAACTCGCCGGGCTGCCAATCCATCTCGGCCGGCACGTGCGCGCAGCGGTTCAGGTAGGCGACGACACGCCCGTCGAAGCGCAGCGCGAAGGCCCGCACCGGCTCGCGGTATTGCAGCACGTCGAACACCAGCGCGTTGCCCTTCTCGGCCAGCTGGCCGGCGGCGCACAAATGCTGCCGCGGCAGGGCGGGAGGCACCGGCAAAGGCGAGCCCGGCAAGAACTCAGCCATGGCGCGCCAGCCAGTCGCCCAGCTCGGGCACCGAATGCG
Source organism: Rhizobacter sp. P2_D12 (assembly GCF_056404395.1). Taxonomy (NCBI): domain Bacteria; kingdom Pseudomonadati; phylum Pseudomonadota; class Betaproteobacteria; order Burkholderiales; family Sphaerotilaceae; genus Rhizobacter; species Rhizobacter sp. P2_D12. The sequence goes on from NZ_JBFUEB010000170.1 coordinate 4,514, forward strand.
CGACGAAACGCGGCGCGAAGCTCTCGAAGGCCTCGTGCCGGTGCGCGCCGTAGCTGACACCGATGCTGGCCACGCCGGCGTTGGCCGCCATCTGCAGGTCGTGGGTGGTGTCGCCGATCATCAGCGTGCGCTCCGGCGCGACGCCGAACTCGTTCATCAGCTCGACCAGCATGAGCGGGTCCGGCTTGGAGGCGGTCTCGTCGGCGGTGCGGGTGGCATCGAAGTGGCTGCCCAGGTCGGCGGTGCGCAGCGCCTCGTCGAGCCCGCGGCGCGACTTGCCGGTCGCCACTGCCACCCAGTGGTTGCGCGCCTTCAGCGCCTTCAGCATGTCCAGCGTGCCGGGGAACAGCACGATCTCGTGCTGGCGGGCGAAGTAGTGGTGGCGGTAGCGGTCGGCCAGCGCCGGGTACTGCTCGCGCGGCAGCCCGGGGGCTGCGTGCTGCAGCGCCTCGATCAGGCCGAGGCCGATCACGTAGCTCGCGTCCTGGTCGCTCGGCACCGGGGTGCCGACGTCGGCGCAGGCGGCCTGGATGCAGCGCGCGATCAGCATCGTCGAATCGAACAGCGTGCCGTCCCAATCGAAGGCGATCAGGTCGAACTGGCGGGGGCGGGTCATGACGGCAAGGCCTCGAGGAATGAGCTGCATTCTGCCGGCAAGCCGGCTTCCAGTTCGATGGCCTCGCCGCTGGCGGGGTGCTCGAAGCGCAGCCGGCGCGCATGCAGGAACATGCGGTCGAAGCGCGCACCCGGCACGGCCTCGCCGCGCGCCAGCGCCTTGTTGACCGCGAAGTCGCCGTACTTCTCGTCGCCGGCGATCGGGTGGCCCTCGTGGGCCAGGTGGACGCGGATCTGGTGCGTGCGGCCGGTCTTGATCGTCACGTCGAGCAGCGTGAAGGCGGCATAGGCCTTCGCGATGCGCACCAGCGTGATCGAGCGGCGGCCCTCGATTTCCTGATCACCCTGAGCCTGTCGAAGGGCCCGATCATCCTGAGCTTGTCGAAGGACGGCGCGCACGCGGCGTTCGCCCTCGCCGGTCAGGAACTTGTGCAGCGCCACGTCGATGACCTTGCGCGACGCCGGCCAGGCGCCGACCACCAGCGCCGCATAGGTCTTGCCGGTCTCGCGGCTGCGGAACTGCTCCTGCAGCGCCGTCAGCGCCGAGCGCTTCTTCGCGATCAGCAGCAGCCCGGAGGTCTCCTTGTCGAGCCGGTGCACCAGCTCCAGGAAGCGCGCCGTCGGCCGCGCCTGGCGCAGTTGCTCGATCACGCCCGAGCTGACGCCGCTGCCGCCGTGCACCGCGACGCCGGCCGGCTTGTCGATCGCGAGCAGGTGCTCGTCCTCGTAGACGATCGGAAACTCGCGCGCCGGCGCGGCCGGGGCCGACCCCGGGTCGGCCATGCGCACCGGCGGCACGCGCACCTGGTCGCCGATCGCCAGGCGGGTGTCGGCGGCGGCCCGGCCCTTGTTGACGCGCACCTCGCCGGAGCGGATCACCCGGTAGACGTGGGTCTTGGGCACGCCCTTCAGCAGCTTGATCAGGAAGTTGTCCAGCCGCTGGCCTTCGGAGCCTTCATCGACCTCGACCAGCTGCACGGCAGGCGCCACCGGGGTCTTCACCGCGGTGCTTGCCGGCCGCCCTGCTTTGGCCCCTATAATGCGTTGCACCACGTTGTTGTCGTAAGTGTTTGATTTTTCTGAGTTTAACGTCGCAGACGTTCAGCGGTACTCGCGGCAAYGGTGGCGGTCGGGTCAAGGATCCGGCCAACAGGTGATGCAACATGCCCGGCCCGCGGCGGGCACCGTCCCCACGTGACGGTGCGGCGCGCAGCCCGGCATGGCAGAGAAACAAAGAACGAACCCCTGTCAAAAAGGTTTCCCGAGGCAGGAGACATCGAAGCCCGGTCTTCGCTTACCCGCGATCCGCCGGTGCACCTTCGGCCTCCTGCCCGCGTCCAGTAGTCAATGCGGATGTTGTTCCCGGCCCCCACCCCCCACTGCCCTCCGTGTGCCTTGCGCGCCGTACCCCGGCTTCATGCCGTCGGGTTTGCGCTGGCCGGCCGTGCCGTGGTGTGGCCCCGAACGCTGGCCTCGCGGCCCGCAGCGCCCACTGTCTCGCATGCGCCAACGCTGCCTGGCCGGCCGATCCACTGATCGATCCCGCGTCAACGCAGTCCAGGGCGATTCCTTCCGGTTCATCCACGTTTCTCGTGCATCGATGAGTCGCCCCTGAAGTTTCAGAGGCGGCATGTTGAGTGGCTGCCACTCGCGCACATCACACGCGCGGTGGCGGCGAAGGAGCGCACATGAAACGCATGCTGATCAACGCGACGCAGCCCGAAGAGCGCCGCCTGGCCATCGTCGATGGCCAGAAGCTGCTGGACTTCGAGACCGAGATCGAAGGCCGCGAGCAACGCAAGGGCAACATCTACAAGGCCGTCGTGACCCGCGTCGAGCCCTCGCTCGAGGCCTGCTTCGTCGACTACGGCGAAGACCGCCACGGCTTCCTGCCGTTCAAGGAAATCTCGAAGAACTACTTCCGCGAAGGCACCGACGTGCGCAACGCGCGCATCCAGGACGCCATCCGCGAAGGCGACCAGTTGCTGGTGCAGGTCGAGAAGGAAGAGCGTGGAAACAAGGGCGCCGCCCTCACCACCTTCGTCTCGCTGGCCGGCCGCTACCTGGTGCTGATGCCGAACAACCCGCGCGGCGGTGGCGTGAGCCGCCGCATCGAGGGTGAGGAGCGCGAGGAGCTGAAGGAGAACCTCGACCAGCTCGAATACCCGAAGGGCATGAGCCTGATCGCCCGCACCGCCGGCATCGGCCGCAGCGCCGCCGAGCTGCAGTGGGACCTGAACTACATGCTCAAGCTGTGGACCGCCATCGACGGCGCGTCGCAGGGCGGCAAGGGCGCGTTCCTGATCTACCAGGAGTCGTCGCTGGTGATCCGCGCGATCCGCGACTACTTCACGTCCGATGTCGGCGAGATCCTGATCGACACCGACGACATCTACGACCAGGCGATGCAGTTCATGAACCACGTGATGCCGGAATCGGCCGCACGTGTGAAGCGCTACCGCGACGACGCCCCGCTGTTCTCGCGCTTCCAGATCGAGCACCAGATCGAGACCGCGTTCTCGCGCACCGTGAACCTGCCGTCGGGCGGCGCGATCGTGATCGACCACACCGAGGCGCTGGTCTCGGTCGACGTGAACTCGGCGCGCGCCACCCGCGGCAGCGACATCGAGGAAACCGCGACCCGCACCAACCTCGAAGCCGCCGACGAGATCGCGCGCCAGATGCGGCTGCGCGACCTGGGCGGCCTGATCGTCGTCGACTTCATCGACATGGAAGAGTCGAAGAACCGCCGCGAGGTCGAGACCCGGCTGCGCGATGCGCTGCGCCAGGACCGCGCCCGCGTGCAGTTCAGTTCGATCAGCAAGTTCGGCCTGCTCGAACTGAGCCGCCAGCGCCTGCGCCCGGCGCTGTCCGAAGGCAGCCACATCACCTGCCCGCGCTGCAACGGCACCGGCCACATCCGCGACACCGAATCCAGCGCGCTGCAGATCCTGCGCATGGTGCAGGAAGAGTCGATGAAGGAGAACACCGCCGCCGTGCACGTGCAGGTGCCGGTGGAAGTGACCTCGTTCCTGCTGAACGAGAAGCGCACCGAGATCACCAAGATCGAACTGAAGCAGCGCATCACCGTGCTGCTGGTGCCGAACAAGCACCTGGACACGCCGAACTACAAGCTCGAGCGCCTGCGCCACGACGACCCGCGCCTGGAGAACCTGCAGGTCAGCTACTCGATGATCGAGGAGCCGGACGACGAGGTCGGCATCACGCGCCGCGAGAAGGCCAAGGCCAAGCAGGAGCCGGTGATCAAGGGCATCCTGCCGGAGACGCCGGCACCGATCACGCCGCCCAAGCCCGAGCCGGCGCCCGCGCCGGTCGCAGTGGCCCCGGCACCCGCGCCGGTGGCGGCGGCGCAGCCGGCCGGCGKCGGCTTCTTCGGCTGGGTCAAGCGCCTGTTCGGCGCGGCCGAGCCGGAAGCGGCACCGGTCGTCAAGGCGCCTGCGGCAGCGACGGCCGAGGCCGGCGCGAAGCGCGAAGGCCGTGGCGAACGGGGTGATCGCGGTGGCCGCGGCAACGGCCGTGGCGAGCGCGACGGCAAGCGCGATGGACGCCGCGGCGAGCGTGGCGGGGATCGCGGTCGCGGCGAAGGCCGTGGCGAGGGCCGCGGCGAAGGCGCGCGCGGCGAAGGCCGTGGCGAAGCCCGCGCCGAGGGCCGTCCGGAAGGCCGCGGCGACCGGCCGGAACGCGGCGAACGCACGGACCGTGGCG
>NZ_JBFUEB010000171.1:0-8684 GCF_056404395.1 Rhizobacter sp. P2_D12
GCGCAGCATCGTCTCGATGCCGAACGGTGGCCGTCCCGTCTTCGCCTTCGGGTAGTGCGGCTGCACAATCTGCACCAGCGCAGCCCACGGCACCACTCGCTCCATCTCCTCCAGGAACTCCCGCTTGCGCGTCTTCTTGGTCGACAGATTCAGTCCCAGTCCCAGTTGCTTCATCGGCTCAACTCGCTTGGCGATCATGCCCTTCGTCTATGCAAGCCTCAGGCCGGTTTTGCAGAGTTTCCCTAGGGATCCGCGCCGCCCGGATAAACCAGCAGCGTCAACAATCACCGTTTGCGCATTCCAAACAATCGGGAGCAAAGATGGACCGTTTCGATGCGATGCTGGCCTTTGCCCGCGTGGTCGAGACCGGCAGCTTCACCCGGGCGGCCGAGACGCTTCACCTGAGCAAGACCAGCGTGACGCAGCTGGTGCAGCAGCTGGAGGCGCGGCTGCGCGTGAAGCTGCTCAACCGCACCACGCGGCGCGTCAACGTCACGGCCGATGGCGCGGCCTACTACGAGCACGTGGTGCGCCTGCTGGCCGACATGGACGATGCCGAGACCAGCCTGTCCAGCGCGGCGGCCTCGCCGCGCGGGCGGCTGCGCGTGGACGTGCCCACCCCGCTGGCACGCATGATCCTGGTGCCGGCCCTGCCGGCCTTCCACGAGCGCTACCCCGACATCCAGCTCGACATGGGCGTCAGCGACCGCATGGTCGACCTGATCGGCAAGAACGTGGACTGCGTGGTGCGCGGCGGCGAACTCACCGACCCCTCGCTGATGGCGCGCCGCGTCGGCGATCTGCAGCTGGGGGTGTGCGCGGCGCCGGGTTACCTGGCGCGCGCCGGCACGCCCTTGCATCCGCGCGAGCTCGAAGGCACGCACCACCGCATCGTCGGCTTCCTGTGGGCGCGCAGCGGCAAGGCCGTCCCCTATGCGATGCGCCGCGACGGGGAGCAGGTCGAGGTGCAGGGCCGCCACGTGCTCGCGGTCGACGACGGCAATGCCTACCTCGCGGCGGGCCTGGCCGGCCTCGGCATCCTCTGGCTGCCGGACTACATGTCCAGGCCGCACCTGGCGAGCGGCGAGCTGGTGCGGCTGTTCGACGGCTGGCAGCTGGACCCGATGCCGCTGTACATTGCATTCCCGCCCAACCGCTACGTCAGCGCCAAGGTGCGCGTGTTCATCGACTGGATCGCCCAGTTGATGGCGCAACACGCGCCGGTGGCCGGCCGCAGCGGCCCATGATCCCATCCCACGCAGGTCTGCAAGGAGGCAGCATGTTCGATCACGTCGGTTTCAGTGTCACGAATGTGGCCGAGAGCAAGGCGTTCTACCTCCAGGCGCTGGCACCGCTGGGCGTCGAGCTGGCGATGGAGGGCCCCTATGGCGTGGGGATGGGGCGACACCGCAAGCCCTCGCTGTGGATCTCCGAGACGAAGGAGCAACCCACGCACATGCACCTGGCCTTCACGGCCGACAGCCGCCAGCAGGTCGACGAGTTCTACCAGGCGGCCCTGGCCGCCGGCGGCAAGGACAATGGCGCCCCGGGCCTGCGCCCGCACTACCACGCGAACTACTACGGTGCCTTCGTGATCGGGCCGGACGGGCACAACGTCGAGGCGGTGTGCCACAAGCCCGAGGCTTGAACGCCCGCCGCGAACCGGCCGCGGTCGATGCCGCGGCATGACGTCGTATTTCTTCGTGCTGGGCGTGGGGCTGGTCGCGGGCTGCGTGAGCGGCGTGATCGGCACGGGCTCGTCGCTGATGCTCCTGCCGGTGCTCGTCTACACCTACGGGCCCAAGCAGGCGGTGCCCATCATGGCCGTCGCCGCGGTGCTGGCCAACATCGCGCGCGTTGCCGCCTGGTGGCGCGAGGTCGACTGGAAAGCCGCGGCGGCCTACGCGGTACCGGGCGCGATCACCGCGGCGCTCGGCGCGCGCACGCTGCTGTCGCTGCCGCCCGCCGTCATCGATTCGATGCTCGGGCTGTTCTTCCTGGCCATGCTGGCGCTGCGGCGGTGGCGCGCCGGCACGGGGCGGCGCCTGCGCTTGCGCGAAGTCTCGGCGGCAGGGGCCGTGATCGGCTTTCTCACCGGACTGGTGCTGTCGACGGGGCCGCTCAGCGTGCCCGTCTTCACCGCCTACGGCTTGACGGCAGGGGCCTTCCTCTCCACCGAGGCCGCCAGCTCGCTGGCGCTCTACCTCAGCAAGGTCGCGACGTTCCGCCATCTTGGCGCGCTGTCCGCCGGCACGCTGCTGCAAGGGCTGATCGTCGGCAGCTCCCTCATGGCGGGAACCTGCGCCGGGAAAGCGCTGGTGGTCCGGATCAGCCCCCATGCGTTCTCCCTGCTTCTGGACGCACTGATGCTGTGCTCGGGCCTGTCGCTGCTGTGGGCGGCGTGGCGCTGAGATACCCGTGACCTGCACGGGGGCAAGCACCGCACCGGATCCCCAGGACTAGACTGCGCCGCGGGGCGCCAGCCCCCCAACCCCTGCCAACCTGGAGATGACCATGAACCTTCGTTCCTGTTTCGCCGCCGGTGCATTGCTGGTCTCGAGCGCGGCCTTCGCGTTCCATTGCCCCGCCGACATGAAGAAGATCGACGAGGCCTTGGCCAAGAACCCGCAGCTCAGCGCCGCGCAGCTGGCCGAAGTCAAGAAACTCCGCGCCGAAGGCGAGACCCTGCACGCCGCCGGCAAGCACCAGGAATCGGTCGACACGCTGGCCAAGGCGATGACCATCCTCAACGTCAAGTAGCGCTCAGGCGCGACCCGCCCGCTTCGCCGCCGCGTGCCGTTTCGCGGCCGGCGGCAGCGTGCGCAGCTGCGCGTCGATCAGCCGCTGCCCCTCGTCCGCCAGGAACTGCTTGAACGCCGACGTCACCTGCGGCAGCCGGCGCGACGCCAGGTGCATCGCATACCAGTCCCGCTGCAGCGGGTTGCCGGCCATCGGCAGCAGCGCCAGCAGGCCGGCCTCGAGCTCCAGCGCACAGGTGTGCAGCGACAGGAAGGCCACGCCGAAGCCGGCCGCGCACATGTGCTTGATGGCCTCGTTGCTCGACATCTCGGAGCCGATGCGCAGCGGCACGCCTGCATCCTTGTAGAGCCGCTCCAGCGTCGTGCGCGTGCCCGAGCCGCGCTCGCGCGCCAGCAGGTTGGCACCCACCAGGTCGGCCAGCGCCGGCCTGCGCTGCTTCATCAGCGGGTGCTTCGGTGACGCGAGGAAGGCCATCGGGTGCTTGGCAAACGCCACCGCCGTGGTCTTCAGCTCGGCCGGCGGCCGGCCCATGATGGCGATGTCGACCTCCTGGGCCGCCAGCATCCGCACGATCTCGTCGCGGTTGCCCACCTGCAGCTTCACCTTCACGTCCGGATGCTGGCCGGCAAACGCCACCAGCAAGGGCGGCAGCAGGTACTCCGCGGTCGTCACCGCACCCACCCGCAGCGTGCCCGAGAAGATCCCGCGCTGCGCCGCCATCTCGTCGCCGGCCTCGCGCCACAGGTCGAGGATGCGCGCCGCGTAGTCGGCCATCAGCTCGCCCGCCGCCGTCAGGCGCACGCCGCGTCCGTCCTTCTCCAGCAGCGGCGCGCCGGCGCTTTCCTCCAGCAGCTTCAGCTGGATCGACACCGCCGGTTGCGTCAGGTGCAACTCGCTCGCGGCACGTGAAACGCTGCCCAGGCGCGACACGGCATGGAAGGCGGCGAGCTGGCGGAATGTGGCGTTCTTGAGCATCAGTCAAAGCTTATGAGTTGCCGAAAAGAATTAACTGTTGCGAATGCAATGCGGTTCGTACATTCGGTCCATCGACCAAGGAGAGTGTCCATGGGCCACATGAAAGACGCAACGCAGATCACCGACGCCAAAAAGCGCTATTCGGCCGGCGTGCTGAAGTACGCCCAGATGGGCTACTGGAACGCCGACTACGTGCCGAAGGCGACCGACATCCTGGCGCTGTTCCGCATCACGCCGCAGGACGGTGTCGACCCGATCGAGGCCGCCGCCGCGGTGGCCGGCGAATCGAGCACCGCCACCTGGACGGTGGTCTGGACCGACCGGCTCACCGCCTGCGACATGTACCGCGCCAAGGCCTACCGCGTCGAGCCGGTGCCGAACAACCCTGGCCAGTACTTCTGCCACGTCGCCTACGACCTGAGCCTGTTCGAGGAAGGGTCCATCACCAACGTCGCCGCGTCCATCATCGGCAACGTGTTCAGCTTCAAGCCGCTGAAGGCCGCGCGCCTCGAGGACATGCAGTTCCCGGTGGCCTACGTCAAGACCTTCAGCGGCCCGCCCACCGGCATCGTGGTCGAGCGCGAGCGGCTCGACAAGTTCGGCCGGCCGCTGCTGGGCGCCACCACCAAGCCCAAGCTCGGGCTGTCCGGCCGCAACTACGGCCGCGTGGTCTACGAGGGCCTGCGCGGCGGCCTCGACTTCATGAAGGACGACGAGAACATCAACTCGCAGCCCTTCATGCACTGGCGCGACCGCTTCCTGTTCGTGATGGACGCCGTCAACAAGGCCAGCGCCGCCACCGGCGAGGTCAAGGGCAGCTACCTCAACGTCACCGCCGGCACGATGGAAGAGATGTACCGCCGCGCCGAGTTCGCGAAGTCGCTGGGCTCGGTGATCGTGATGATCGACCTGGTGGTCGGCTACACCGCCATCCAGTCGATGAGCCACTGGTGCCGGCAGAACGACATGATCCTGCACCTGCACCGCGCGGGCCACGGCACCTACACGCGCCAGAAGAACCACGGCGTGAGCTTCCGCGTGATCGCGAAGTGGATGCGCCTGGCCGGCGTCGACCACATCCACGCCGGCACCGCCGTCGGCAAGCTCGAGGGCGACCCGCTGACCGTGCAGGGCTACTACAACGTGTGCCGCGACACGCACACCGTGGTCGACCTGCCGCGCGGCATCTTCTTCGAGCAGGACTGGGGCGCGCTGAAGAAGGTGATGCCGGTCGCGTCCGGCGGCATCCACGCCGGCCAGATGCACCAGCTGCTCGACCTGTTCGGCGACGACGTGGTGCTGCAGTTCGGCGGCGGCACCATCGGCCACCCGCAGGGCATCCAGGCCGGCGCCACCGCCAACCGCGTCGCGCTCGAGGCGATGGTGCTGGCGCGCAACGAGGGCCGCGACATCGCGAACGAAGGCCCCGCGATCCTCGCCGAGGCGGCGAAGTGGTGCGGCCCGCTGCGCGCCGCTCTCGATACCTGGGGCGAGATCAGCTTCAACTACACGCCCACCGACAGCTCCGACTACGTGCCCACCCTCGCCGTCGCCTGATCGCGCACCCACCTGGAGACCCCGCATGCGAATCACCCAAGGCACCTTCTCCTTCCTGCCCGACCTCAGCGACGCGCAGGTCATCGGCCAGGTCGACCACGCCCTCGGCAAGGGCTGGGCCATCGGCATCGAATACACCGACGACCCGCACCCGCGCAACACCTTCTGGGAGATGTTCGGCAACCCGATGTTCGACGTGTCCGACGCGGCCGGCGTGATGCTGGAGCTCAAGCAGTGCCGCAACACCTTTCCCGACCACTACATCCGCCTGACCGCGTTCGACTCGACCCACGGCACCGAATCGGTGGTGCTGTCCTTCATCGTCAACCGGCCGAAGGCCGAGCCGGGCTTCCGGCTGGTGCGCACCGAAGAGCAGGGCCGAACCTTGCGATACAGCATCGAAAGCTACGCCGTGCAGCGTTCGCCGGAGGGTGAACGGTACGGAATGCGCCAGGAGTGACCGACCCATGGACGAGGACCGCGACAGTCTGTGCCAGCCGCCGGCCGAGATGCCGGAAGCGTCGGCGGCGCGCGCGATGCTCGACCAGCTCGATGCCGAACTGATCGGCCTCGCGCCGGTCAAGGGCCGCATCCGCGACATCGCCGCGCTGCTGCTGATCGACAGGCTGCGCGCCGAGCAGGGCCTGCAGTCGCAGCCGCCGTCGCTGCACATGTGCTTCACCGGCAACCCCGGCACCGGCAAGACCACCGTCGCGATGCGCATGGCCGAGGTGCTGAAGCAACTGGGCTATGTGCGCAAGGGCCACCTGGTGGCGGTGACGCGCGACGACCTGGTCGGCCAGTTCATCGGCCACACCGCGCCCAAGACCCGCGAGGTGCTGAAGAAGGCCATGGGCGGCGTGCTCTTCATCGACGAGGCCTACTACCTCTACAAGCCCGAGAACGAACGCGACTACGGCCAGGAGTCGATCGAGATCCTGCTGCAGGTGATGGAGAACCAGCGCGACGACCTGGTGGTGATCCTCGCCGGCTACAAGGACCGCATGGACGGCTTCTTCGCCAGCAACCCCGGCATGGCCTCGCGCATCGCGCACCACATCGATTTCCCCGACTACAGCGAGGCCGAGCTGATGCTGATCGCGCGGCTGATGCTGACCCGGCTGAACTACCGCTTCGACGACGGCGCCGAGCCGGCCTTCGCGCGCTACGTGAGCCTGCGGCGGCAGCAGCCGCATTTCGCCAACGCGCGCTCGATCCGCAATGCGCTCGACCGCATCCGGCTGCGCCATGCGACGCGGCTGTTCAGCGCCGACCGCCGCCTGACGCGCGAGCAGTTGTGCACCCTGCAGGCCGAGGACGTGCTCGCGAGCCGCGTCTTCACCGGCGCCCCCCGCCAAGGAGCAACGACATGAGCGTGGAAGCCTTGATCTTCGACGTCGACGGCACGCTGGCCGACACCGAGGAAGCGCACCGCATCTCGTTCAACAGCGTGTTCGAGCAGCACCGGCTCGGCTGGACCTGGAGCCGCGCCGAATACCGGCAGCTGCTCGAAGTCCCCGGCGGCAAGGAGCGCATCGCGTCGTACATCGCGTCGCTGCCGCTCGGCGCGACCGAACGCCAGCGCCTGCTGGCCCTGGTGCCGCAGCTGCATGCCGACAAGACGCGCTTCTACGGCGAGGTGGTGCAGGAAGGCGGCGTCACGCTGCGCGAAGGCGTCGAGCGCCTGCTGAACGAGGCCGTCGAGCAAGGCTGCCACCTGGCCATCGCCAGCACCACCACCGCCGCCAACATCCACGCGCTGCTCGGCGCGACGCTGGGCGCGCGCGGGCTCGACCTGTTCGCGGTGATCGCCTGCGGCGACCAGGTGCGGGCCAAGAAGCCCGCGCCCGACATCTACCGCCTCGCGCTCGACACGCTGGGCCTGCCGCCCGAGCAGGCGCTGGCCGTCGAGGATTCGGCGCACGGCTTGCGCGCGGCCACGGCCGCCGGCCTGTGGACGCTGGTCACGCCGACCTTCTGGACCCAGGGCAGCGATTTCCAGGGCGCCGGCCTGGTGCTGCCGAGCCTGGGCAATCTCGGCTTCGACGAGCTGATCCGCATCGCGCGCCCGGCGCGCGGCGTGTCGCCCGTGCAGGCGCTTTACCGCGAGACCACCTGATGAACCCCGCCATCCGCATTGCCCCCAGCCTGCTGTCGGCCGACTTCGCGCGCCTGGGCGAAGAAGTCCGCGCGGTCATCGCCGCCGGTGCCGACCTGATCCACGTCGACGTGATGGACAACCACTACGTGCCCAACCTGACGATCGGCCCGATGGTGTGCCAGGCGATCGCGCCGCACTGCCGGCGCGGCGACCAGCCGGTGCCGATCGACGTGCACCTGATGGTCAAGCCGGTCGATGCGCTGATCCCGATGTTCGCGCAGGCCGGTGCGTCCATCATCTCGTTCCACCCGCAGGCGAGCGAGCACGTGGACCGCACGATCCAGTTGATCCACTCGTTCGGCGTGAAGGCGGGGCTCGCGCTGAACCCGGCCACGCCGCTGAACCTGCTCGACCACGTGCTCGACCAGCTCGACCTGGTGCTGCTGATGAGCGTCAACCCGGGCTTCGGCGGCCAGGCCTTCATCGAGGGCGTGCTGCCGAAGATCGAGGCCGCGCGACGGCGCATCGACGCGAGCGGGCGCGACGTCTGGCTCGAGGTCGACGGCGGCATCAACGCGAAGAACATCGCGCGCGTGGTGGCCGCCGGCGCCGACACGCTGGTGGCCGGCTCGGCGGTGTTCAGCGGCGGCGACTACCCGAAGGCGATCGCCGCCCTGTGCGTCAACGCGCAGCTGCGCGACCTGGCCGAGAGCCCGTGATGCCGATCGCCGCCCTCTGCTTCGACCTCGACGGCACGCTGGTCGACAGCGCCGCCGGCGTGGCGCTGGCCCTGAACACCGCGCTGGCCGAGGCCGGGTTGCCGCCGTTCGACGTGGCGACGGTGCGCGGCTGGATCGGCGACGGGCCCGATGCGCTGATCGGGCGCGCACTCGACGCCTGCCAGCTGCACGACCTGCCGGTGCTCGCCGCCCGGCTGCGCCTGCGCTTCGACGGCGCGACGCTGGCCACGCCGTCGGCGCAGGGCGCCGCCTACCCCGGCATCGCCGCGCTGCTGGCCCGGCTGGGCGGGCGCTACCCGATGGCGGTGGTGACGAACAAGCCGACGCCGCTGGCGCGCGCGGTGCTCGATGCGGCCGGGCTGCTGGAGCATTTCGCGCAGGTGCACGGCGCCGACCTGCCCGAGCTGCGCAAGCCGTCGCCATTGCTGATCCAGCAGGCGGCGCGGCGCTTCGGGGTCTCGGCCGCCAGCGTGCTGATGGTCGGCGATGGCGCGGCCGACCTCGCCGCCGCCGGCGCGGCCGGCAGCCAGGCCGCCTGGGCCGCCTGGGGC
>NZ_JBFUEB010000172.1:0-8609 GCF_056404395.1 Rhizobacter sp. P2_D12
GCGCATGGCCGCGGTGGTGGCGCCGCCGTCCCCGGCGGCGGCCTCGGCCGCGCTGCAGCCACCCGGCCCACCGTCGCTCGATGCGTTCGCCTCGCTGTACGCCGCAGCCGCGTCGGCGATGCCGGCGGCGAGCACGCCGCTGGCGGCCGACGAGATCGAGGTCTGCGGCGTCGGCCGCGTCAAGGCCAAGGACGGGCAGGCGCTCGACCGCACGCTGTTCACGTCGTCCGCCGAGCAGGCACGCAAGCGCCTGGTCGCGACGCTGGCGCAGCACCCGGATGAACTGGCGCGCGCCGCCGGCCTGCTGTTGCAGCGCGACGACGGGCCGCCGCATGCGAACGCGCCGCAGCCCTGCGACGGCGGCAACTGCGCGCCGGCGGGCAGCGAGGCCGAGCACCAGCGCCAGCCGCGCCTGCTGGCCAATGCGGCGCAGCGCGATGCGCTGGCGCAGATGGCGGTCAGCACGCGCTCGGCGGCGGTCTACACGCTGGCCTGGCGCGCGTGCCAGGCCAGCCCCGGCGGCAATTGCCAGCTGCTGTCGACGCGCCAGCTGACGACGCTCGACCCGAACAACGCGGATGCCTGGCTGGAGGTGGCGGCCGAGGCCGACCAGCGCGGCGAGCCCGGCATCGTCGACGAGGCGCTGTACCGCGCGTCCAAGGCCGGCACCGCCGACCTGCGCACGGGCCAGCTGGCGGCGCTGGCGCTGCGCAACCTGCCGCCCGGCACGCCGGCGGTCGAGCGGCGCGCGGCGCTGGAGCGCGTGATGGCGATCGAAAGCGCGCTGTCGCTGCCGGGCACGAAGACGCTGGTGCAGCACTGCGATGCCAACGCGGTGCGCGATGCGAACCGGCAGCAGGTGTGCTCCGACCTGGCCGAGTTGCTGGCGCGGCGCTCGACCTCGCTGCTCGACATGTCGCTGGGCCAGTCGCTGGGCGAGCGCGCCGGCTGGCCGGCCGAGCGCGTGCAGGCCGTGCGCCAGGAGCGCGATGCCTTCGCGCAGGCGATGAAGCCGCTGGCCGCGGCGCCGGGCACCGAGTGGTCGTGCCCGCAGATCGAGCGCAGCACCCGCTGGGTGCTCGAGGTCGGGCAGTTCGGCGAGGTCGGCGCGGCGCGCATGCTGATCGCGCGCAGCGGCCAGAACGTCGCGGTGCTGGCGAAGCAGTACCAGGACGACCGGGCCGCCGCGGCGCGGGCCGCCAGCAGCCCGGCTTCAGGGACGGTGGCGTTGAGCCAACGCTGACGCTCAGGCGCCGAGGTGCGCCTTCAGCCCCGCCGCGCCGGGTCCGAACGCATAGGCATCCATCCCCAGGCAGCCGTAGGTCACGGCGCTGTGCAGCCGCTCGGGCGCCGCGTCGCGTCCGCCGGCGCCGGCCGCCACGTACCACGGCAGCAGGTGCTCGTCGGTCGGGTGCATGTCGACGGCGAACGGCGCCTGCTGCCGGTAGGCGAACAGCGCATCCCAGTCGCCTGCCGCACTGCGCCCGGCCATCCAGGCGCGGAAGGCGGCGCTCTCGGCGATCTCGGCGGCGTCCAGCGCCGGCCGGCCGTCGCGGAAGATGCGGCGCAGGTTGTGCGTGATGCTGCCGCTGCCCATCACCAGCACGCCCTCGTCGGCCAGCGCGGCCAGCAGCTCGCCGAGCGCGAACTGCTGCGCCGGCGGCAGGTTGGGCACCCAGGCGAGCGGCAGCACCGGGATGTCGGCCTGCGGGCGGATGAAGCGCAGCATGCTCCAGATGCCGTGGTCCAGGCCGCCGTCGTCGCTGTGGTGCACCGGCAGGCCGGCGTCGCGCAGCCGGGCCTCGACCTGCGTGGCCAGCCCGGGTGCGCCGGGCGGGTTGTATTGCAGCTGGTACAGCGCGTCGGGAAAGCCCCCGAAGTCGTGCACCGCATGCTGCCGGGCCGCGCCCAGCAGCACCGGCTCGCGCGCCAGGCTGTGCGCCGAGACGGCGAGGATGGCCTTCGGGCGCTCGTAGTGCGCGTCGAGCGCCGCGCCCAGGCGCTGCAGGAACGGGCCGGTGACGCCGGGTTCCAGCGCCAGCATCGGCGAGCCGTGGGACAGGAAGATCGGGGGCAGGGTGTTCATGCCACAAATTGGAGCACCCCGCGGGCGCACCGGCGTTCGCCGGATTTGCACGCAGGGTTCACCGCGCTTGCGGCGTGCGGGCTATCCGGCCTGCTCCTTGCGCCGTTCGGTGACCGTGCGGCCACCGTGGCCCCAGTTGTCGGTCTCGACCTCGTCGATGACGACGAAGGTCGACTCCGGGTCCTTGTTCAGCACGCGGACCATCAGTTCCGTGGCCTCGGCGATCAACTGCTTCTTCTGCGCCAGCGTGACGCCTTCGCGGGTGACTTCGATGCGGATGTACGGCATGGCGGTTCACCAGTGACCGGCGGCCTGGCCACCATCGACGTGCAGGATCTCGCCCGTCACGAAGGCCGCGTTCTCGAGGAACAGCACCGCCTGCACGATGTCGCCGATCTCGCCCATGCGGCCCACCGGGTGCAGCCCGGCCAGCACCGCATGGTTCTCGGGCGGGTGCATCGGCGTCTTGATGATGCCCGGCGCCACCGCGTTCACGCGGATGCCGCGCGCCGCATACTCGATCGCGAGCGATTTCGTCGCCGCGTTCAGCCCGCCCTTGGTCAGCGAGGCCAGCACCGAGGGCACGCCGTTGATCGGCTGGTCGACGATGCTGGTCGTGATCTGCACGATGTGGCCCGAGCCCTGCTGCTCCATCCGCTTCACCGCCTGCTGCGTGACGTGGAAGAAGCCGGCCAGGTTGGTGGCGATGTTGGCCGCCCAGTCGTCGGCGCTGAACTGCGTGAACGGCTTGGCCGTGAAGATGCCGGCGTTGTTGACCAGCGTGTCGATGCGGCCGAAGCGGTCGACACCGTCGCGGAAGATGCGCTCGGCGGTCGCCGGATCGGCGATGTCGCCGGCCACGGCCAGGATGCCGGGGTCGTCGCTGGCGCGGATCGAACGCGAATTGGCGACGACGCGGTAGCCCGCTTCACGGTAGGCTTTGACGAGGGCGGCGCCGATGCCGCTGGAAGCGCCGGTGATGACGGCGGTCTTGGGATCGTGTTTCATGAGGTTCCTTGAGGAGTCCGGGAAGGGAAACTCACTGTATTGACCGGGCTCCACTGGATAAATCCGGTTCGGTTCATATCTGGCGCTACACGGTGTAATCAATCGATGAAACGTCAATTCGACGATGTGATGCTGGGCAGCATCGAGCTGTTCTGCCTGGCGGCCGAGCAGCGCGGGTTCACGGCCGCGGCCACGATCGCCGGCGTCACGCCGGCAGCCGTCAGCCGCTCGATCGGCCGGCTGGAAGAGCGGCTGGGCGTGCGGCTGTTCGTGCGGACCACGCGGCACATCCGCCTCACCGACGCGGGGCGCCAATACTTCGAGCGCTGCCGTGCGGCCCTGGACCAGCTGGTCGATGCGGAGCGCGAAGCCGGCGGCGAGCAGTCGCGGCCGTCGGGCACCTTGCGCATCAGCGTGCCCACCACCTACGGCCACCACCGGCTGCTGCCGGTGCTGCCGGCCTTCCAGGCGGCGCATCCCGAGGTCAAGCTCGAGCTGCACGTCAGCAACCGCAACATCGACTTCGGCGACGAAGGCTTCGACCTCGCCATCCGGGTGCGCGCGCCCGACGACTCGACGCTGGTGTGCCGGCACCTGGAGGATGCCGAGCTGGTGCTGGTCGCCGCGCCCGGCTACCTGGCCCGCCGCGGCGTGCCGGCGACGCCCGACGACCTCGACGGCCACGACTGCATCCAGTTCGAACTGCCCAGCAGCGGCCGCCCGATCCCGTGGCTGTTCAGGCAGGGCGGGGACGACGTCGAGCGCCTGACCCGCGGCCCCTACACCTGCGCCGACGACGTGCTGGCCGGCGTGACCCTCGCGCGCCATGGCGGCGGGATCTTCCAGGCCTACCGCTTCGTGGTGCAGGACGACCTGGCCGCGGGCCGGCTGGCCGAGGTGCTGGCCCCGCATGGCGGACGGTCGCGTCCCTACAATCTGCTGTATCCGCATGCACGCCACGTCCCGCTGAAAGTGCGGGCCTTCGTGGACTACCTGCTCGAACGCAAGCGCGAATGGGCTGCGCCGGCCCCGACTCGAAAGACCTCCCGATGACGCCTTCTGCTTCCCTGTGGACCCTGGCCTGGCGCCAGACCGCGCGCGATTTCCGCGCCGGCGAGCTGCGCCTGCTGCTGGTGGCGGTGATGCTGGCGGTGGCCGCGCTGAGCGCGGTCGGCTTCTTCGCCGACCGGCTGAACGCCGGGCTGGCGCGCGATGCGCGGCAGCTGCTGGGCGGCGACGCGATCGTCGCGAGCGACCAGCCGGCGCCTGCCGACATCGCCGAGCGTGCGCGCAGCCTCGGACT
Source organism: Rhizobacter sp. P2_D12 (assembly GCF_056404395.1). Lineage (NCBI taxonomy): Bacteria > Pseudomonadati > Pseudomonadota > Betaproteobacteria > Burkholderiales > Sphaerotilaceae > Rhizobacter > Rhizobacter sp. P2_D12. The sequence continues at coordinate 4,398 of NZ_JBFUEB010000172.1, forward strand.
GCTCGTGGCGCAGACGGCCACCTTCCCGAGCATGGGCCGCGCGCCCGACGACAAGGGTGGCGCGTCGCGGCTGGTGGCCGTCAAGAGCGTGCCCGACGCCTACCCGCTGCGCGGCCGGCTGACGCTGTCCGACACCCCCGGCGGCCCGCAGCGCACGGTGGCGGGCGCGCCGCAGCCCGGCACGGTGTGGGTCGATGCCGGCGTGCTGGACGCGCTGCAGCTGAAGGCCGGCGACACGCTGCTGCTCGGCGATGCGAGCCTGCGCATCGCATCGGTCATCGTGATCGAGCCCGACCGCGGTGCCGGCTTCATCAGCTTCGCGCCGCGCGTGATGCTGAACGAGGCCGACCTGGCCGCGACCGGGCTGGTGCAACCGGCCAGCCGCGTCACCTACCGGCTCGCGGTGGCCGCGCCGCCGGGACGCGATGCCGCGCTGCGCGAGTTCGTCGGCTGGACCGATGCCCAGGTCAAGAGCCGCCAGCTGCGCGGGCTGCGTGTCGAATCGCTGGAGACCGGCCGCCCCGAGATGCGCCAGACGCTGGACCGCGCGCAGAAATTCCTGAACCTGGTGGCGCTGCTCGCGGCCCTGCTCGCCGCGGTGGCGGTGGGCATCGCCGCGCGCGATTTTGCCGACCGCCACCTGGACGACTGCGCGATGCTGCGCGTGCTGGGCCAGCCGCAGCGCGCGATCGCGCTGCAGTACCTGCTCGAGTTCGGCATCGTCGGCGTGCTGGCCAGCGTGGCCGGCGTGCTGCTCGGCTTCGCGGTGCACTACGTGTTCGTCTGGCTGCTCGCCGGGCTGGTCGATGCGGCCTTGCCGGCGGCCAGTGCCTGGCCGGCGCTGTTCGGCATTGGCGTCGGCTTCACGCTGCTGATGGGCTTCGGCCTGCCGCCGGTGCTGCAGCTGGCCCAGGTGCCGCCGCTGCGCGTGATCCGGCGCGACGTCGGCGCGCTGAAACCGGCCTCGATCGCGGTGCTGGCGGCGGGCGCGATCGGCTTTGCGGCGCTGCTGCTGGCGGTGTCGTCCGACCTGACGCTGGGCTTGATCGCGGTCGGCGGTTTTGCGGGCGCGATCGCGGTGTTCGCGCTGCTGTCGTGGATCGCGGTGCAACTGCTGCGCCGCGCGGTGCCCGAGTCGCGCGCGCCGCGCTGGCTGGTGCTGGCGACGCGGCAGATCGCCGCGCGGCCGGCCTTCGCGGTGCTGCAGGTGTCGGCGCTGAGCGTCGGCCTGCTGGCGCTGGTGCTGCTGGTGCTGCTGCGCACCGACCTGATCTCCAGCTGGCGCGCGGCCACGCCGCCGGATGCGCCGAACCGCTTCGTCATCAACATCCAGCCGGAGCAGGGCGAGGCCTTCCAGGCGCGGCTGAAGGCGGCCGGCGTCGCGCGCTACGACTGGTTCCCGATGATCCGCGGCCGGCTGGTGGCGGTGAACGGCAAGCCGACCACGACCGACGACCTGCAGGACGAGCGCGCCAAGCGCCTGCTCGACCGCGAGTTCAACCTGAGCCACGATGCCGCGCTGCCGCAGCACAACACCGTGACCGCCGGCCGCTGGACGCCGAACGAGGCCAACGGCCTGAGCGTCGAGGAAGGCCTGGCCGAGACGCTGCACCTGAAGCTCGGCGACACGCTGCGCTTCGACGTCGCCGGCATCCTGGCCGAGGGCAGGATCACCAGCCTGCGCAAGGTCGACTGGGGCTCGATGCGCGCCAACTTCTTCGTGATGTTCCCGACCGCGCAGATGCCGGACCTGCCGGCCACCTACCTGACGGCCTTCCGCGCGCCGGCCACGCCGGGCTTCGACAACGCGCTGAGCCGCGAATTCCCCAACATCACCGCGGTCGACGTGTCGGCCTCGCTGGGCCAGGTGCAGCGCGTGCTGGACCAGGTGATCCGCGCGGTCGAGTTCCTGTTCGGCTTCACGCTGGCGGCCGGGCTGGTGGTGCTGTTCGCCGCGGTCACCGCGACGCGCGAGGCGCGGGCGCGCGAGTTCGCGGTGATGCGCGCGCTGGGTGCGAGCGCGCGGCTGCTCGGCCAGGTGCAGCGCGCCGAGCTGCTGGGCGTCGGCGCACTGGCCGGTTTCCTGGCGTCGGTGGCCGCCATCGCGGTGGGCTGGGCGCTCGCGAAGTACGTGTTCCAGTTCAGCTGGAACGCGTCGCCCTGGGTGCCGCTGGGTGGTGCGCTGGCGGGGGCGCTGCTCGCGCTGGCCGCCGGCTGGTGGGGGCTGCGCGAGGTGGTGTCACGGCCGGTGGTCGAGACGCTGCGGCGCGCGGCCGAGTAGCCCGGATGACCATCCGGGCTACGGGTCAAGCCAGCCGGAACACCGACACCGCCTGCGCCAGCACGCGGGCCTGATCCTTCAGGCTCTCCGCCGCCGCGGCGCTTTCCTCGACCAGGGCCGAGTTCTGCTGCGTCATCTGGTCGAGTTGCGTGACCGCGCCGTTGACGCTGCCGATGCCGTCGCTCTGCTCGGACGACGMKGCAGTGATCTCGCCGATGATGTCGGAGACGCGCTGSACCGAGCCGACGATCTCCTTCATGGTGTGGCCGGCATCGGCCACCAGGCGCGAGCCGGARTCGACCTTCTCGACCGAGGCGCCGATCAGCGCCTTGATCTCCTTGGCGGCCTGGGCGCTGCGCTGSGCSAGGCTGCGCACCTCGCCGGCGACGACCGCGAAGCCGCGGCCCTGCTCGCCGGCACGGGCCGCTTCCACCGCGGCGTTCAGCGCCAGGATGTTGGTCTGGAAGGCGATGCCGTCGATCACGCCGATGATGTCGGAGATCTTCTTGGACGACGCGTTGATCTCGTCCATGGTCGAGACGACCTGCGAGACCACCGCACCGCCGCGCGCGGCGACCTCGGCGGCCGACGAGGCCAGTTGGTTGGCCTGGCGGGCCGAGTCGGCGCTCTGCTTGACGGTGCCGGTCAGTTGTTCCATCGACGAGGCGGCCTGCTGCAGGTTGGAGGCGGTCTGCTCGGTGCGCGCGCTCAGGTCCTGGTTGCCGGTGGCGATCTCGGCGCTGGCGGTCGCGATGTTGTCGGTCGACTGCTTGACCTGCGCCACCAGCGTGCGCAGCGCGTTCTGCATGCCGTCCATCGTGCGCACCAGGTGGCCGATCTCGTCGTCGCTGCGCGCCTGCACCGGCTGCGACAGGTCGCCATGGGCGATGCGGTCGGCCAGCTGGCTGGCATGCGCGATCGACGCGGTGATGCTGCGCACCGTCAGCACCGTCAGCGGCAGCAGCACGGCCAGCGCGAACAGCACGCCACCGACCAGCAAGGCCGATTGGGTCGCGATCGCGCCTTCCACCGCCTGCTGGCTGGCGGCCACATGCTCGCGCGACGCGTCCGACAGCACGCCCAGCGTCTTCTCGACCGCCTCGATGTTGTCCTTCAGCTGCCCGGCGTACGCGCCGGCCACTGCGCCGTCGATGGTCGCGCGTTCCAGCTGGTCGATCACCGGCAGCATGCCGTCGTGGTAGGCCTTCAGCTGCTCCAGCGCGGCGGCGACGGTCTTGGCCGGTTCGGCCTCGAGCCGCCGGGCCAGCCCGTCCAGGCGCGTGCGCGTATCGGCATGCGCCTTCGTCCACAAGGCCTTGTTGTCGGTGACCTCGTTGACGTTGTTGAAGTTGATCACCATCTCCTTCTCGAAGCGGCGCAGCCGGCCCAGCGTGGTGCGCAGCTCGCTGATGTCGGAGGCGGTGCCGAAGTCGTCGGCGACCAGCGTGCGCACCGTCGAGCGGGTGTCGTGCAGCGCCAGCCAGCCGAGGGCACCGATGGCGCCCAGCAGCAGCAGCGAGAAGGCGGTCGCGAAGTAGAGGCGCGAGCGGATCGAAAGGCGTGTGAGCGAGAGCATGGGGTGTCCTTGCGTGGAGGAACGGGGCCTTGTCTCGAATTTCTTGTTGTCGACAGGGGCGCGGGCCGGGGGCAGCCGCGCCGGGGCACCGCGTCAGTGCGTCGAATCGATCAGGCCCATCTCGGCGCTGGCCATCAGGGCTTCGATGTCCATCAGGATCAGCATGCGGTCGTTGACGCTGGAGATGCCGGTGATGAAGCTGGTGTCGACGGCCGAGGCCATCTCGGGGGCGGGCTTGATCGAGTCGCGGGCGAGCTCGAGCACGTCGCTGACCGAATCGACGACGGCACCGACGACGCGGCCGCGCACGTTCAGCACGATCACGACGGTGAAGCTGTTGTAGTCGGCGGTGTCG
>NZ_JBFUEB010000173.1:0-8464 GCF_056404395.1 Rhizobacter sp. P2_D12
GGCCGGCCAGCACCAGCGGGCGGGCGGCCTGCGGCGCGGCGGCACGGGCGCGGCGCAGCGCGTCGTCGCCTTCCTCGGCCTGCTGGCGCGCATCGGCATCGATCGCCAGCTCGCACCAGTAGTGCGCGATGCGCGACGCGAACGAGCCGGTGCCGCTGCGTTCGAGTTTCTGCGCCACCTCGACCGCCGAGCGCCAGTTGCGCGAGCGCTCGTGCAGCGACAGCAGCGCGAGCCGGGCCTCGGTGTCGAACGGCGTGCCGTCGAGCGCCTTGTAGGCCTCTTCGGCGCGGTCGAACAGGCCGGCCTTCATGAAGTCCTGTGCCAATGCGTGCTGGGCGCGTTCGCGGTCGGCACGCGGCAGGTCGGCGCGGTTCAGCAGGTGCTGGTGCACGCGCACCGCGCGCTCGTACTCGCCGCGGCGGCGGAACAGGTTGCCGAGCGCGAAGTGCAGGTCGGAAGTGTCCGGGTCCTGCTGCACGGCCTCGATGAAGGCATCGATCGCCTTGTCCTGCTGCTCGTTCAGCAACAGGCTCAGGCCCTTGAAGTAGGCCTTGGGCGAATCGCGCTGCTCGCGCTTCCACTGCCGCAGGTCAAGGCGCGAGCCCAGCCAGCCGAGGGCGAACGCGACCGGCAGGCCGAGCAGGAACCACTGGTAGTCAAAGTCCATCGCGCGGGGGGTGGGAGTCGAGTCGGACGGGAAGCTCGGAGGCCTGCGACAGCGCGCTGTCGCCCGGCTCCGGGTGATCGCCGCGGCGGCGCATGCGGCGCTGCGCGAGGCGGCGGTTGCGCCACCAGCTGGGCACCATCGCGAGCACGCCGAAGGCGCAGCCGAACGCGAAAGCGCCGAGCACGACGAAGACCATGGGGGCGTGCCATTCCTGGCCGAAGAACCAGCGCACGTTGGCGTCGTGCTGGTTGTTCAGCGCGAACGCGAAGAGGCTGAAGAAGATGAAGGCCCGGAAGAGCCAGATGACGATGCGCATCATTGCCGGCGATTCTAGGTCGTCGGCGGCGCAGCGATGGAAAGCTCAGGTGCCCGTCAGTGGCGTGATCGGCGTGATGAGCAGCGGCTGGTCGTCCTCGACCGGAACCTGCTCGTCGACGGCTTCACGCAAGGCCTTGCCGGGCTTGAAATGCGGGACCAGCTTCTCGGGGATCACCACCTGCTCGCCGGAGCGGGGATTGCGCCCCACCCGCGGCGGGCGGCGGTTGATCGAGAAACTGCCGAACCCCCGGATCTCGATGCGATGTCCGCGCGCGAGCGCATCGGACATCGCATCCAGGATGGTCTTGACGGCGAACTCGGTGTCGCGATGCGTCAGCTGGCTGAACTGCTCTGCCAGCCGGGTCACGAGATCGGAACGCGTCATGGGTCCTGTCGGTCCTTCGGGTTGCGGTCAGTGAACAGCGGGGGTCAGCCGTTGTTCTGGTTGTCCAGCTTGGCGCGCAGCAGGGCGCCCAGGCTGGTCGTGCCGGCGGTCTCGCGCTCGTTGCTGGACGACAGGCGCTGCATCGCTTCCTGCTGGTCGGCGTTGTCCTTGGCCTTGATCGACAACTGGATCGAACGCGTCTTGCGGTCGACGTTGATGATCAGCGCCGAGACTTCGTCGCCTTCCTTCAGCACGTTGCGCGCGTCCTCGACGCGGTCGCGGCTGATTTCGGAAGCACGCAGGTAGCCGGTGACGTCGTCGTTCAGCTGGATCTCGGCGCCGCGCGCGTCGACCGTCTTGACCTTGCCGTTGACGATCATGCCGCGGTCATTGACCGAGGTGTAGCTCGTGAACGGATCGGAGTCGAGCTGCTTGATGCCCAGCGAGATGCGCTCGCGCTCGACGTCCACGGCCAGCACCACGGCCTCGACTTCCTGGCCCTTCTTGTAGTTGCGGACCGCCGATTCGCCCGGCTCGTTCCAGGACAGGTCGGACAGGTGCACCAGGCCGTCGATGCCGGCCGCCAGGCCCACGAACACGCCGAAGTCGGTGATCGACTTGACCGGGCCCTTGACCTTGTCGCCGCGCTGCACCGTGGTGGAGAACTCTTCCCACGGGTTGGCCTTGCACTGCTTCATGCCCAGGCTGATGCGGCGCTTGTCCTCGTCGATCTCGAGCACCATGACCTCGACCTCATCGCCCAGCGAGACGATCTTGCTGGGGGCGACGTTCTTGTTGGTCCAGTCCATTTCGGAGACGTGCACCAGGCCTTCGATGCCCGGCTCGATCTCGACGAACGCGCCGTAGTCGGCGATGTTGGTGATCTTGCCGAACAGGCGCGTGCCGTTCGGGTAGCGGCGCGAGACGCCGTGCCACGGGTCGTCGCCCAGCTGCTTGATGCCCAGCGAGACGCGGTTCTTCTCGGCGTCGAACTTGAGGACCTTGGCCTGCAGTTCCTGGCCGACCTGAACGACTTCGCTCGGGTGGCGGACACGGCGCCAGGCCATGTCGGTGATGTGCAGCAGGCCGTCGATGCCGCCCAGGTCGACGAACGCACCGTATTCGGTGATGTTCTTGACCACGCCGTTGACGATGGCGCCTTCGGACAGGGTTTCGAGCAGCTTGGCACGTTCTTCGCCCATCGAGGCCTCGACCACGGCGCGGCGCGACAACACGACGTTGTTGCGCTTGCGGTCGAGCTTGATGACCTTGAACTCCATGGTCTTGCCCTCGAACGGGCTCATGTCCTTGACCGGGCGCGTGTCGAGCAGCGAGCCGGGCAGGAAGGCACGGATGCCGTTCACGAGGACGGTCAGTCCGCCCTTGACCTTGCCGTTCACGGTGCCGGTCACGAATTCGCCGGATTCCAGCGAGTTCTCGAGCGACAGCCACGACGCGAGGCGCTTGGCCTTGTCGCGCGACAGGATGGTGTCGCCGTAGCCGTTTTCGATGGCGTCGATGGCCACGGAAACGAAATCGCCGACCTGGACTTCGAGCTCGCCCTGGTCGTTCTTGAATTCTTCAATGGGCACGTAGGCTTCGGACTTGAGGCCTGCGTTCACCACCACGAAGTTGTAGTCGACACGCACCACTTCGGCGGTGATGACCTCGCCGCTGCGCATCTCGGAGCGCTTCAGCGATTCTTCGAACAGGGCGGCAAAGGATTCGCCGCCTTGGCTGGTGGCAGTTTGGGTTTGAGGCATGAGGATTTCCGGGTGCAACTTGCGTTGCGGTTAGGTTGCAGAACCGCTGCTTCAGCGCACGTCTCTTGTTGAGGCAAGAGCGGTGCAGGAGGGGAAGCAGCGGGCCAGTCACGTCAATTGGGGCCGGCTTGCGCCGACTTCAACCGACAGTCACGCGAAGGTTCGTGACTGCGCCCACCAATCCAGCACCGCCTCGACGCATTCGTCGATGGTCAGCGCCGAGTTGTCGAGCACCTTCGCACCCTCGGCCGGCTTCAAAGGCGACACCGCCCGGTTCTGGTCACGGGCGTCGCGCGCTTCGAGGTCGGCACGAAGGTCATCGATATTAGACGAAATTCCCTTAGAAATCAATTGCTTATGTCGCCGTTCGGCACGCACGGCGGCACTTGCGACGACGAACACCTTCAGGTCGGCGCCAGGGAAGATCACGGTGCCCATGTCGCGGCCGTCGGCCACCAGGCCGGGCAGCCGGCGGTGCGACAGCTGCAGCTGGTACAGCGCCTGGCGCACGGCCGGCCAGGCCGACACCTTGGACGCCATCGCGCCCACGTGCTCCTGGCGCAGGTCATCGCTCACATCGCGGCCGGCCAGCCGGATCCGCTGGTCGCGGAAATCCAGCTGCAGGCCGGCGGCGAGCTTCGCCAGGCCTGCCTCGTCGGTGTCGGCGACGCCGGCTTCGATGGCCGACAGCGCCGTTGCGCGGTACAGCGCGCCCGAATCGAGGAAGTGGTAGCCCAGCGCCTGCGCGACGGCGCTGGCCAGCGTGCCCTTGCCGGAGGCGGTCGGGCCGTCGATCGTGATCACCGGCACGCCCGCCGGCCCGGGGCTCGCGACGCCGAACAGCGTCTCGAAGTAGTCGGGGAAGGTCTTGCTGACGCAGCGCGGGTCGAGGATGCGCACCGGCACCGCTGCCGCTGGCGATCCACCCGCCAGCGGGTTGAAGGCGGCCAACGAGAAGCACATCGCGACGCGGTGGTCGTCGTAGGTGTGAATCGCGGCCGGCTTCCAGGCGGCGGGCGGGCTGACCTCGATGAAGTCCGGCCCTTCGGCGACCTGGGCGCCCAGCTTGCGCAGCTCGGTCGCCATCGCGACGATGCGGTCGGTCTCTTTCACGCGCCAGCTGGCGATGTTGTCGAGCCGCGTCGTGCCGGGCGCATACAACGCCATCACCGCCAGCGTCATCGCCGCGTCGGGGATGTGGTTGCAGTCCAGCGTGATGGCCTTCAGCGGCCACGCGCCGCGGCGCACTTCCAGCCAACCGGGGCCGCTGCGCACGTCGGCCCCCATCGCGCGCGCCGCGTCGATGAAGCGCAGGTCGCCCTGGATCGAGTCGTCGCCGACGCCTTCGATGCGCAGCGCGCGCCCGTCGAAAGCCGCGATCGCGCCCAGCGCGACGAAGTAGGAGGCCGACGACGCATCGCCCTCGACATGGATGCTGCCCGGCGAGCGGTAAGCGCTTGCTCGCGGGATCACGAAGCGCTGCCAGCCGTCGCGCTGCACGGGGATGCCGAAGCGCGCGAGCAGGTTCAGCGTGATGTCGACATAGGGCTTGGAGATCAGCTCGCCGTCGACCTCGATCGTCACCGCGTGGTCGGCCGAGACCAGCGGCAGCGCCAGCAGCAGCGCGGTCAGGAACTGGCTCGACACGTCGCCGCGCACGCGGATCGGCGCCGCCGTGTCGAGGCGCCCGTCGGCCGGGCCGAGGCGCAGCGGCGGGTAGCCTTCCTGGCCCAGCGAGGCGATGTTGCAGCCGAGCTGGCGCAGCGCGTCGACCAGGTCGCCGATCGGGCGCTCGTGCATGCGCGGCACGCCGCGCAGTTCGAAACGGCCGTTCTGCGTGGCGGCCAGCACGGCCAGCGCGGCGGTCAGCGGCCGCATCGCGGTGCCGGCGTTGCCGAGGAAGAGGCTCGCCTCGCGCACCGCGAGCCGGCCCCCGAGCCCGGTGATGCGCCACGCGCTGCCGTCGGCGTCGACGCCGCAGCCCAGCTCGCGCAGCGCCTGCAGCATCACCTGCGTGTCGTCCGAATCGAGCAGGTCGTGCACGACGGTGGTGCCGGCGCTCAGCCCGGCCAGCAGCAGCACGCGGTTGGAGATGCTCTTCGAGCCGGGCAGGCGCACGCGGCCGTCGGCGGCCGCAAGGGGAGGAAGGTCGAGAAACGGTGTCGTGTACATCGGCGGTGGGTGTCGGGGGCTCAGCGCGACGAGCTGGGCTTGCCCGACCCCATCTGCCAGCCCGAACGGGCTTCGGAAGCATTGCGGATCAGCCCTTCAAGCGCCTCCGCATTGCCGGTCTTGATGACGTGTTCGAGCGCATCCAGCGTGTGGCGAAAGCGCAGCGACTGCTTCAGGATCTCTTCGCGGTTGGACATCAGGATGTCGCGCCAGACCTCGGGGTCGCTGGCGGCGATGCGCGTGAAATCGCGGAAGCCGGGGCCGGCCAGCGACAGGAAATCCTTGCCCGCCGGCTGCTTGGCCACCGAGCTGAAGAACGCGAAGGCCAGCATGTGCGGCAGGTGGCTCACCGCGGCGAAGGCCGCGTCGTGGTTCTCGGCCGTCATGCGCAGCACCTGCGCGCCGATGGCCGACCAGACGTCGGTGGCCTTCTGCACCAGCTCGGGCGAGGTCTGTGCCAGCGGCGTGATGATGACCTGGCGGCCCGAGTACAGCGAGGCATCGGCATGCGCGACGCCGGCCACTTCCTTGCCGGCGATCGGGTGCGCCGGCACGAAGGCGCTGACGCGTTCCTTCAGGACGCGGCGCGCCGCGTCGACCACGTCGCGCTTGGTCGAGCCGACGTCCATGAACAGCACGTTGGGTTCGACCAGGTGGCGGATCGCCTTGAACGTGGCCTCGGTGGCCGACACCGGCACCGCCATCAGCACGATGTCGGAGCCCGACACCGCCAGCAGCGCCGATTCGGCCGCGACGTCGATCACGCCCATCTTGCGCGCGCGCTCGGTGGTGGACGGCGACTTGCTGTAGCCGACCACCCGCTTGACCAGCCCGGCCCGTTTCAGGGCGAGCGCGAACGAGCCGCCCATCAGGCCGACACCGATCACGCCGAGTTGGTTGAACATGGTTTCAGTGCACGTCGATGGGGTAGGTGCCGAGCACCTTGAAGAAGGCGCACACCTCGCGCAGCTCGCTCAGCGCGGCCGCGACGCGGGGCTCGTCGGGGTGGCCCTGCAGGTCGACGTAGAAGTAGTACTCCCACTGGCCGGACCGCGCGGGGCGGGATTCGAAACGCGTCATCGAGACGCCGTGGCGCTTCAGCGGCACCAGCATGTCGTGCACCGCGCCCGGCTTGTTGGGCACCGAGACGATCAGGCTGGTGCAGTCGTGGCCCGAGGCCTTGGGCTGCGGATGCTGGTGCGGGTGTGCGAGCACGGTGAAGCGGGTGCGGTTGTGCGCATCGTCCTGCACCGCCGGCGCGACGATGTGCAGGCCGAACTCGCTGGCGGCGCGTTCGCTGGCGATCGCGGCGATGCTCGCATCCTGCTGCGCGAGGCGCGCGCCTTCGGCATTGCTGGCCACCGGCCGGCGCTCGGCGTGCGGCAGGTGGTTGCTGAGCCAGCCGTGGCACTGCGCCAGCGCCTGCGGGTGCGCGCACACGGTGGCGATGCCGTCGAGCGCGTTGTCGCGGCGCAGCAGGTTGTGGCGCACGAACAGGCTGGTCTCGCCGATGATGAACAGCGGCGTGGTCAGGAACAGGTCGAGCGAGCGGGTGACGACGCCTTCGGTCGAGTTCTCGACCGGCACCACGCCGAAATCGGCCGAGCCGGCGCTGACGGCATGGAACACCTCGTCGAAGTTGGCGCACGGCACCTTGACGATCGACGAGCCGAAGAAGCCCAGCACCGCCAGCTCGCTGAAGGTGCCGGCCGGGCCCAGGTAGGCCACGCGGGTCGGGGTTTCGAGGGCGCGGCAGGCCGACATGATCTCGCGCCAGATCGGCGCGACGCTGTCGTTGGCCAGCGGCCCGGGGTTGGTGCTCTTGAGCCCGTCGATGACCTGGGCCTCGCGCTCGGGCCGGAAGGCCACCGAGCCTTCCTTCTTCTTCAATTCGCCGACCTGCAAGGCGAGCCCGGCACGCTGGTTCAGCAGGCCGAGCAGGTCGCGGTCGACGCGGTCGATCTCGGTGCGAAGGGCCAGCAGTTCGGGGTTGGGGGCGGGTGTCGGGTCAGCCATGGCGCGCTGCGAATTCTCGCATGTACGCCACCAGCGCCTGCACGCCGGCCAGCGGCATCGCGTTGTACAGGCTCGCCCGCATGCCGCCGACGCTCTTGTGGCCCTTGAGCTGCAGCAGGCCGAGGGCCTTCGCGCCGGCCAGGAAGGCGTCGTTCAGCGATTCGTCGCGCAGGAAGAACGGCACGTTCATGCGCGAGCGGCTGCCGGGCTCGACGCGCGACTCGTAGAACTCGGTGCCGTCGAGGTAGCCGTACAGCAGCGACGACTTGGCGATGGCGCGCTGCTCCAGCGCCGCGACGCCGGTGGCCACACCTTCGCGCTGCCGCTTGAGCCACTGGAACACCAGCCCGGCGATGTAGATGCCGTAGGTGGGCGGCGTGTTGTACATCGAGCCGTTGTCGGCCACGGTCTTGTAGTCGAACGCGCTCGGGCAGATCGGCAGCGCATGGCCGAGCAGGTCGTCGCGCATGATCACCAGCGTCAACCCGGCCGGGCCGATGTTCTTCTGCGCGCCGGCATAGGCCAGGCCCACGCGCGACCAGTCGATCGGGCGCGACAGGATGTGCGACGAGCAGTCGATCACCAGCGGCGCGGTCGAGCCCAGCGCGGCCAGGTCGGGCAGCTCCTGGAACTCGACGCCGTGGATGGTCTCGTTGGTGCACACGTGCACGTAGGCGGCATCGGCGCTCAGCGTCCAGGTGGTCGGCGCCGGCAGGCGGGTGTGCCGGTTGTCGACGTTGCTGGCGGCGATGCGCGCGGTGGCGTATCGCTGCGCTTCCTTGTGCGACTTGATCGACCACGCGCCGCTCAGCACCACGTCGACCACGCCGCCGCGCGACAGGTTCATCGGCACGATGGCGTTCTCGGCCAGCCCGCCGCCCTGCATGAACAGGATGCGGAAGTTCGCCGGCACCGCCAGCAGCTCGCGCAGGTCGGCTTCGGCCTGCTCGTAGATGCTCGCGAACTCGCGCCCGCGGTGGCTCATCTCCATCACGCTCATGCCGCAGCCGTGCCAGTCGAGCATCTCGGCCGCGGCCTGCTGCAACACCTCTTCGGGCAGCACGGCCGGGCCGGCGGAGAAGTTGTACGGACGCTGCATCGTGCTCACTTGCCTGGCTTGGACGCCGCCGGCGCGGGCTTGCC
>NZ_JBFUEB010000174.1:0-8289 GCF_056404395.1 Rhizobacter sp. P2_D12
GAACAGGCGAGCGCGAGCCACGCGGTCCACAGGGCGGCCAGGCCGAGCACCCAGCGCGCGACCGCCGGCAACTGCGGCCAGGCCGCCGGCCCGACGCGCAGCGCGAGCGCGCCGCCCAGCACCCAGACCGCGAATGCCAGCCACCAGGCCGGGTTGGCACCGGGATGCACCCAGCCCGCAACCATCGCGGCAGCGCAGCCGGCCGCCAGGGCCACGCCGAGCGCGATCGAGACCCCGGGCGACGCCGCATTCAGGCGCGCCCATTCCCAGCCCGCCGCGCCGATCATCAGCAGCGTCAGCAGCGCGAACGGCCAGGCGATCGGCGCGAACATCGCCGGCAGCAGGATGGCCAGCAGCACGACCGCCGTGATGATGCGTTGCTTCAGCACGCTCAGGCCCTGCCGCCGGCGGTGGCGGCCGCATCGCTGCCGGCGTCGGCACTGTCGACGCGGCCGAAGCGGCGGTCGCGGCTCGCGTAGTCGGCCAGGGCCGCGTCCAGCTCGGCGACGCCGAACTCCGGCCACAGGCAGTCGCTGAACACCAGCTCGGAGTACGCCACCTGCCACAGCAGGAAGTTGCTGATGCGCACCTCGCCGCCGGTGCGGATGAAGAGGTCGGGGTCGGGCGCGTAGTTCATCGCCATGAAGCTGCCGAGCTTGGCCTCGTCGAGCTCGTGCGCCGGCACGCCGGCGGCGATGGCCTGCTGGCAGGCCTGAACGACGTCCCAGCGGCCGCCGTAGTTGAACGCGACCGACAGCGTGATGCGCCGGTTGTCGGCGGTGGCGCGCTCGGCCTCGTCCCAGGCGGCGCGCACCTTGTCGGACACCTGCGAGCGGTCGCCGACGATGCGGATGCGCACGCCCTCGCCGGCCAGCTTGGCCAGGTACTTGGACACCGCGACCAGCACCAGGCTCATCAGCCCCGAGACCTCTTCGGTCGGGCGCTTCCAGTTCTCGGACGAGAACGCGAACACGGTGAGGAACTCGATGCCGCGGTCGGCGCAGGCCTCGACGGTGCGCACCAGCGCATCGACGCCCTGCTTGTGGCCGAAGAAGCGCGGCATCAGCCGCTTCTTGGCCCACCGGCCGTTGCCGTCCATCACGATCGCGACGTGGCGGGGAACGCGGTTCACGGTGGCCACCGGAGGCGTGCGGGAGAAGAGAGAGGAAACGATAAGGGTCTCACGGCCGCGTCAGACGGCCATGATCTCCGCTTCTTTGCCGGCGATCAGCCGGTCGATCTCGGCGATCGTGCGGTCGGTCAGCTTCTGCACCTCGTCCAGCGAGCGGCGCTCGTCGTCCTCGGTGATCTCCTTGTCCTTCAGCAGCTTCTTCGCGTGCTCGTTGGCATCGCGGCGCAGGTTGCGCGTGGCGATCTTGGCGTCTTCGCCGGCGTTGCGCACGACCTTGGTCAGGTCGCGGCGGCGTTCTTCGGTCAGCGCGGGCATCGGCACGCGCAGCAGGTCGCCCTGCGCCGACGGGTTCAGGCCCAGGTCGGACTCGCGGATGGCCTTCTCGATCTTGGCGCCCATGCCCTTTTCCCAGGGCTGCACGGTGATCGTGCGCGCGTCCAGCAGCGTGACGTTGGCCACCTGGCTGATCGGCAGCATCGAGCCGTAGTAGTCGACCTGCACCTGGTCGAGCAGGCCCGGGTGGGCGCGCCCGGTGCGGATCTTCTGCAGTTCGCCCTTGAACGATTCGATCGTCCGGCCCATCTTCTGCTCGGCCGTCTTCTTGATGTCGGCGATGCTCATGTCGGTTTCCTCAAACGTGAACCAGGGTGCCTTCGTCTTCACCCATCACCACGCGCTTCAGCGCGCCGGCCTTGAAGATGCTGAACACCTTGATCGGCAGCTTCTGGTCGCGGCACAGCGCGAAGGCCGTCGCGTCCAGCACCTGCAGGTTGCGGGCGATGGCTTCATCGAAACTGATCTGACTGTAGCGCGTGGCGCTCGGGTCCTTCTTCGGGTCGGCGGTGTAGACGCCGTCGACCTTGGTCGCCTTCAGCACGATCTCGGCACCCATCTCGGCCCCGCGCAGCGCCGCGGCGGTGTCGGTGGTGAAGAACGGGTTGCCGGTGCCGGCCGCGAAGATGACGACCTTGCCTTCCTCGAGGTACTGCAGCGCCTTCGGCCGCACATAGGGCTCGACCACCTGCTCGATGCTGATGGCCGACATCACGCGCGCCGTCATGCCTTCCTGGCGCATCGTGTCGGCCAGCGCCAGCGAGTTCATCACGGTGGCGAGCATGCCCATGTAGTCGGCGGTGGCGCGGTCCATGCCGACCGAGCCGCCGGCCACGCCGCGGAAGATGTTGCCGCCGCCGATCACGACGGCGACCTCGCAGCCGAGCTGCGTCACCTCCTGCACCTCGCGCACCATGCGCACGATGGTGGCGCGGTTGATCCCGTAGGCGTCGTCGCCCATCAGGGCCTCGCCCGAGAGCTTGAGCAGGATGCGCTTGTACGCCGGCATGCGATTTTCTCCCCGTGTTGGCCACGCCTTGCGGCGCTGAAGTCTAACCATGGTGACGGAGCGCCTCGTGAGCGCCCCGCCCTTGCCCTGCGACCGGCGGCGCTCAGCCGCCCTTGGTAGATGCGTTCAGCCGCCCTTGGCGGCGGCGACCTGCGCCGCCACTTCGGCCGCGAAGTCGTCGACCTTCTTCTCGATGCCTTCGCCGACGACGTAGAGCGTGAAGCCCGACACCTTCGTGTTCGCGGCCTTCAGCATCTGCTCGACGGTCTGCTTGTCGTTCTTGACGAAGGTCTGGTTCAGCAGGCTGACTTCCTTCAGGAACTTCTGCACCGAGCCTTCGATGCGCTTGGCGACGATCTCGGCCGACTGCACCGGCTTGCCGGCGGCTTCGGCGGCCTTCGCGTCCTCGGCAGCCTTGCCGGCGGCCACGGCGCGTTCCTTCTCGATCAGCTCGGCCGGCACTTCCGACGAGGCCAGCGAGACCGGTTTCATCGCGGCGATGTGCATCGCGACGTCCTTGGCGGCGGTGTCGTCGCCCTCGAACTCGACCAGCACGCCGATGCGGGTGCCGTGCAGGTAGCTCGCGAGCTTGCCGCCTTCATAGCGCTTGAAGCGGCGGATCGACATGTTCTCGCCGATCGTGCCGATCAGGCCCTTGCGGACGTCATCGAGCGTCGGGCCGTAGCCGTCCTGCGAGTACGGCAGGGCCGACAGCGCAGCCAGGTCGGCCGGGTTCTTCTCAGCGGCGAGCTGGGCGCAGGCCTTCGCGAAGGTCAGGAACATGTCGTTCTTCGATGTGAAGTCGGTTTCGCAGTTCACTTCGACCAGCGCACCGGCGTTGCCCGCCAGCGCGGCGGTGACCACGCCTTCAGCGGTGATGCGCGAGGCGGCCTTGCCGGCCTTGCTGCCCAGCTTGACGCGCAGCAGCTCCTCGGCCTTCTCCATGTCGCCGCCGGCTTCCGTCAGCGCCTTCTTGCACTCCATCATCGGGGCGTCGGTCTTGGCGCGCAGTTCGCCGACCATGCTTGCAGTGATTGCAGCCATCTTGAATCTCCGGAATCATCTCGGGTGGAAAAAAAGGGGCTGTGAAGCCCCTTTCGGTGCCCGCCGTTCGGCAGGCAGGGGCCGTGCGATCAGGCGTTTTCGCTGACTTCCACGAATTCGTCGCCCTCGGCCGAAGCGGCTTGCACCACTTCGTTGGTCGAGTTGGCGCGGCCTTCGAGGATGGCGTCGGCCACCGCACGGGCGTACAGCGCAACCGCCTTCGACGAGTCGTCGTTGCCCGGGATCACGTAGTCGATGCCTTCGGGCGAGTGGTTCGAGTCGACGATGCCGATCACCGGGATGCCCAGCTTCTTGGCTTCGGCCACGGCGATCTTGTGGTAGCCGACGTCGATCACGAACATCGCGTCGGGCAGCGCGTTCATGTCCTGGATGCCGCCGATGTCCTTCTCGAGCTTGGCCAGGTCGCGCGTGAACATCAGCGCTTCCTTCTTGATGCGGATCTCGGTGCCGGACTCGACCTGCGCCTGCATGTCCTTCAGCTTCTTCAGCGAGCCCTTGACCGTCTTGAAGTTGGTCAGCATGCCGCCGAGCCAGCGCTGGTCGACGAAGGGCATGCCGGCACGGCGGGCTTCCAGCGCGATGACTTCGCGGGCCTGGCGCTTGGTGCCGATCATCAGGATGGTGCCGCGGCGCGAGGCCAGCTGGCGGATGAACTTCATCGCGTCGTTGAAGAGCGGCTGCGTCTTCTCGAGGTTGATGATGTGGATCTTGTTGCGATGGCCGTAGATGTACGGGGCCATCTTCGGGTTCCAGAAGCGGGTTTGGTGGCCGAAATGGACGCCGGCTTCCAGCATCTCACGCATGGTGATGGTCATGTGAACTCCAAAGGTTGGTTCTAGAATCCGTCTCGAATTGCAAGGGTTTGATACCCGTCGCAACACCTTTCAACAGCCGGATTCGCGATTTGTCTGCCTGACGCGGCCCTCGAAGCGAGAACGCATTCAGATAAACCCGTAGAGTGTAGCACGGCCCACCCCCTCCCCATGCCCCTTGACCTCACCGCTGCACGCAGCGACATCCTCCAGGGCCGGTCGACCGCGAGCGAGATGCTCGCCCGCAGCCAGGCCGCTGCAGACGCCCCCGTCAACGCCCACAGCTTCATCCGCCGGTTCCATGGCGCCACGGCCGTGGCCGCCGCTGTCGACGCCCAGCACGCGGCCGGCGCACCGCTGCCGCCGCTGGCCGGGTTGGCCGTCAGCATCAAGGACCTGTTCGACGTGGCTGGCTATCCGACGACCGGCGCATCGCGTGCCCTCGACGACGCACCACCCGCGACGCATGACTGCCCCGCGGTGGCCCGCTTGCGCGGGGCCGGTGCCGCGCTGACGACCCACACCAACCTGACCGAATTCGCGTTCTCCGGCGTCGGCATCAACCCCCACCACGGCACGCCGCTGAACGCCGCCACCGCGGCGCTCGACCCGCTGCCGCGCATCCCCGGAGGATCGACCTCGGGCGGCGCGACCTCGGTGGCCAGCGGTGCCGCGTGGGCCGCGCTCGGCTCCGACACCGGCGGGTCGATCCGCATCCCCGCCGCGTTGCAAGGCCTGGTCGGGTTCAAGAACACCGCGCGGCTCACGCCCACCGACGGCGCGATCCCGCTGTCGACCTCGCTCGACACCGCGAGCGCGATCACGCGGTCGGTGCGCGACGCGGTGCTGCTGCATGGCCTGCTGTCGGCGCGCCGCGTCGAGCTTGCACACCGGCCGGTGTCGGCACTGAACCTGGCCGTGCCGACCACGCTGCTGCTCGACGGACTGGACCCCGCCGTCGCTGCCGCCTTCGAGCGCAGCCTGGCCGCGCTGCGCCGCGCCGGCGCCCGCATCCAGGAGATCGCGCTGCCCGCAGTCACCGAACTGGCCGCGATCAACGCCACCGGCGGCCTGCCCGGGGCCGAGAGCTGGGCCTGGCACCGCCACCTGCTGGCGCGCCGCGAAGCCGACTACGACCCGCGCGTGGCCGTCCGCATCCGCCGCGGCGAACGCATGAGCGCCGCCGACTACATCGACCTGCTCCGCGCGCGCGCCGACTGGATCGCCCGCATGACGCCGCAACTCGCCCCCTTCGACGCGCTGCTGAGCCCGACCGTGCCGATGCCCGCGCCGCACGTCGCCGATCTCGCGACCGACGAGGCCTTCTTCGCCACCAACGCCCGCCTGCTGCGCAACCCGTCGGTGGTGAACATGCTGGACGGCTGCGCGCTGTCGCTGCCCTGCCATCGCGCGGGCGAGCTGCCGGTGGGCCTGATGGTGTGGAGCAGCGCACTGCGCGACGACACGGTGCTCGACGTCTCGCTCGCGATCGAGCAGGCGTTGGCCGACGCGGGGGCCGCCTGATGCGCGTCGCCGTGATCGGCGCCGGCATCGTCGGCGTCACGACCGCGTACGAACTGGCCGCCGACGGCCACGACGTCACGGTGTTCGAGCGCCGCGGCAGCGTTGCCGCGGAGACCAGCTTCGCGAACGCCGGCGTCGTCGCGCCCGGCTACGTGACGCCGTGGGCCGCGCCCGGCATGCCGGGCAAGGTGCTGCGCCACCTGTTCAGCAAGCACTCGCCGGTGCGCGTCAACGCCTCGCTGGACCTGGCCACGCTCGGCTGGATGTGGCGCTGGTGGCGCGCGAGCAGCCTGCACACCTTCCGCGCCAACCGCACGCGCATGCAGCGGCTGGCGCTGTACAGCCGCGAGCGGCTGCACAAGCTGACGCAATCGCTGCAGCTCGAGTACGAGCGCACCGACGGCTACCTGGTGCTGTGGCGCGGCGCACGCGACGCCGCGCAGGCGCAGGCCGGCGTCGCGATGCTGCACGACCTGGGCGTGCGCTTCGAGACGCTGGACGCGGCGCAATGCCGGCGCGTCGAGCCCGGGCTGAACCCGGAGACCGAGCTGCACGGCGGGCTGCACCTGCCGCAGGACGAGGTCGGCAACTGCCGCCAGTTCGCCGGCCTGCTGCGCGCCGAGGCACAGCGGCTGGGCACGCGCTTCATCTTCCATTCGACCGTCAGCCGCATCGAGCCGGGTACGCGGCCACAGCTGACGCACCTGCGCCTGTCGGCCGAGGAATCGACGCTCGCCACGCCGAACAGCGAGCGCCGCAGCACGCCGCCGGAGATCGCCGAACCCGAGACGCTGACGTTCGACGCGATCGTCGTCTGCGCCGCGATGGGCGCGCCGCAGCTGCTGTCGCCGCACGGGCTGAAGCTGCCGCTGGCGCCGGTCTACGGCTACTCGGTGACGGCGCCGCTGCGCCACCACGAAGCGCACCCGGACGTCGGCCCGCGCTCGGCGCTGATGGACGAGCGCTACAAGGTGGCGGTGACGCGCATGGGCTCGCGCGTGCGCGTCGCCGGCAGCGCCGAGCTGGGCGGCGCGCCGCAGAGCTACAACCAAGGCTCGCTCGACACGCTGTACAAGGTGCTGAACGACTGGTTCCCCGGTGCGGCGCGCATGAGCCAGGCGCAGCGCTGGAAAGGCGCGCGGCCGATGCTGCCGGACGGCCCGCCGGTGCTGGGCGCCAGCGGGCTCGGCGGGGTCTGGCTGAACCTCGGGCATGGCTCCAGCGGCTGGGCGCTGGCCTGCGGCTCGGCGCGGGTGCTGGCCGACCAGCTCGCGCATCGCTCGCCGGCCATCGACGTCGACGGCCTGGGCATCGGGCGGCTCTCGCACTGACGGACGGGGCGCATGCTGCAGCGCGTCCACTCCCGCACCGAGGCGTGGCCGCTGCACGGGCTGGTGCGCACGCGGGCGATCGAGACGGCCGCGCTGCAGGGGCTGGCGCCGTTCAGCCTGATGCAGCRTGCCGGCGAGGCCGTGGCGCGGCTGGTGCGCGCCATCGCACCGCACACGCGGCGTGTGTGGGTGGCCGCCGGGCCGGGCAACAACGGCGGCGACGGGCTGGTGGCGGCGGTGGCGCTGCAACGCGCCGGCATCGAGGCCATCGTGACGCTGGCGGCCGATCCGGCGCGGTTGCAGGGCGATGCGCGGCAGGCGCACGCGCTGGCGCTGGCCGCGCGCCTCCGATGGGCGGATGACGTCCCCGACGGGTTCGGCCGCGCCGGCGACGTGGCACTGGACGYGCTGCTCGGCATCGGCGGCAGCCGTGCCCCCGAAGGCCGGCTCGCGGCGCTGGTCGCGACGCTGAACGCCCTCGCCTGCCCGGTCCTCGCGATCGACCTGCCCTCGGGACTGAACGGCGACACCGGCCAGCCTCATGGCGACGCCTGCGTGACGGCCTCGCACACGCTGTCGCTGCTGACGCTGAAGCCCGGGCTGTTCACCGGCCAGGGCCGCGACCATGCCGGTGAGGCCTGGCTCGACGATCTCGGCATCGCCAGCGACCGCCCGGACGCATGCCTCAGCCCCGCGCCGTCACCGGCAGGCTGGCAGCGACGCCACGGCCAGCACAAGGGCAGCTTCGGCGATCTCGTCGTGATCGGCGGCGCGCACGGCATGGCCGGTGCCGCGCTGCTGGCCGCGCGCGCTGGCCACGCCGCGGGTGCAGGCCGCGTCTACCTGGGGTTCCTGGATGAGGACGGGCCGACGCTGGATGCCGAACGCCCCGAGCTGATGGTGCGCCGCGCACCGTGGCGCGACGACCTGCTGCTGCAGGCCACCGTCGTCTGCGGCTGCGGCGGTGGCGATGCCGTGCGCGCGGTGCTGCCGCGCGTGATCGGCCAGGCACAGCGCCTGGTGCTGGACGCCGACGGCCTGAACGCGGTCGCGCACGACACCGGCCTGCGCCAATTGCTGGCC
>NZ_JBFUEB010000175.1:0-8163 GCF_056404395.1 Rhizobacter sp. P2_D12
CCCGCCGGCCCCGGCGCCTGCGCCGGCCCCCAGCCCGAGCCCGGCGCCCGCGCCGGCCGGCTGCAACCCGGTGTGGCTGGCGGCCACCGCGTACAACGGCGGCGCGCTGGTCAGCGTGAACGGCGTCAACTACAAGGCCAACTGGTGGACGCARGGCCAGAAYCCGKCSASCAACARCGGCCCGGCCGGCAGCGGCCAGCCSTGGACCGCGACGACCACCTGCAATGGCGCGCCGGCCCCGGCCCCCGCACCGGCGCCCACCCCGGCACCGGCGCCCGCGCCTGCACCGGCTCCGACACCGGCGCCCGCGCCGGCCCCTGCACCTGCACCGGCGCCTGCCCCCGCGCCATCGCCGGCCCCGGCGCCGTCGAGCCAGATCGCCAAGCATGCGCTGATCGGCTACTGGCACAACTTCACCAATCCGGCCGGCAACACCTACCCGCTGAGCCAGGTGTCCGATGCGTGGGACGTGATCGTCGTCGCGTTCGCGGACAACGCCGGTGGCGGCAACGTCAGCTTCACGGTCGACTCCAACGCCGGCAGCGAGGCGCAGTTCATCGCCGACGTCGCGGCGCTGAAGGCCAAGGGCAAGAAGGTGGTGTTGTCGCTGGGCGGGCAGAACGGCTCGGTCAGCGTCGGCTCGCAGGCCGAGGCGACCAACTTCACCAACAGCCTGTACGCGATCATCCAGAAGTTCGGCTTCGACGGCATCGACCTCGACCTGGAGAACGGCGTCTCGCAAGGCGCGCCGATCCAGCAGTACCTGGTCAGCTCGGTGAAGGCGCTGAAGGCCAAGGTCGGCTCGAAGTTCTACCTGTCGATGGCACCGGAGTGGCCGTACGTGCAAGGCGGCTTCATCTCGTACGGCAGCATCTGGGGCGCTTACCTGCCGATCATCAACGGCTTGCGCGACGACCTGTCGATCATCCACGTGCAGTACTACAACAACGGCGGGCTGTACTCGCCGTACCAGGCCAACCCGTACCCGGAAGGCTCGGTGGACATGCTGGTGGCCGGCAGCAAGATGCTGATCGAGGGCTTCGGCCTGTCGAACGGCGCGTCGGGCAGCTTCGCCGGGCTGCGTGCGGACCAGGTCGCGTTCGGCGTGCCGTCGGGCCCGCGTTCGGCCAACTCCGGCTTCGTCACGGCGACCACCGTCAACAACGCGGTGGACTGCATGGTGAAGCTGACCGGCTGCGGCTCGCTGCGTCCGAACCAGGCCTACCCGACCTTCCGCGGCGTGATGACCTGGTCGATCAACTGGGACCGCTTCGACGGCTACAACTTCTCGGCTCCCGTCGGCGCCCACCTGAAGTCTTTGCCGTAAGGGCCGCAAGGCCTGAGTGATACCCGAGCAGAGGGACGCCCATCCGGCGACCTCTGCCCGGGGATTCACCGGCTGGCCCTACCATCCGGGCGCATGCGTTCACCGACCCTCGGCGCCTGTGCCTGTCTCGCTTTCTTTTTTCTCCCCCTGCACCCCGCGCTCGCGCAGGCCGATCCGGCGGCCGGCCTGGCCGAGTGCGCGCTGATCGGCGCGCCGGCGGACCGCCTGGCCTGCTACGACAAGCTGGCCGGCCGAGCGATCGTCGAGCCGGCGCCCACCGGCAACGAAGGCGCGAGCGACTCGCGGCTGGCCCCGAAGGCGCAGCTGCTCGCGCCGGCGAAGCAGCCGGTGGGCGGCAGCGGCAGCCTGCTCTCGCGCTACTGGGAACTCGACCCCGAGGACAAGCGCGGCATCTTCAACTTCGTCGGCTACAAGCCCAACTACGTGTTGCCGCTGCACCTGACGAGCCGCATCAACCGCGAGCCCCGGTCGCCGACGCAGGCGGCGGTGCCGCTGCCCGACTACAAGCGGCTCGAGGCCAAGTTCCAGCTGTCGCTGCGCACCAAGGTGCTGCAGGACGTCGGCTTCGAGGGCGGCGACCTGTGGCTCGCGTTCACGCAGCAGGCGCTGTGGCAGATCTGGAACGGCAAGGACTCGAAGCCGTTCCGCAACAGCGACTACGAGCCGGAGGCGATCTACGTGGTGCCCACGCCGCAGGCCTGGCGCGGGCTGCCGTTCGGCTGGCAGTGGCGGCATGCGCAGCTGGGCATCGCGCACCAGTCGAACGGGCAGTCCGACCCGCTGTCGCGCAGCTGGAACCGCGTGTGGCTCGGTGCCGGCTTCGAGCGCGAGAACTGGTCGCTCAGCACGCGCCTGGTGCAGCGCTTCAACGAGAAGCTGGAGACCGACAACAACCCCGACCTGGTCGACTTCCGCGGCCGCAGCGAGACGCAGCTGAACTGGGCGAGTGGCCTGTCGACCGCGTCGCTGCTGTACCGCAACACGCTGAAGGGCGTGAAGTACGGGGCGCTGCAGCTGGAATGGACCTACCCGGTGCTCCACGACCAGCCGAACGGCCTGCGCTGGTACCTGCAGGCCTTCCGCGGCTATGGCGAGACGCTGACGGACTACAACTTCCGGCAGACGAGCTTCGGGCTGGGCGTCACGTTCCTGCAGTTCTAGGGGCCCGGATCGGCATCCGGGCCCCGGTCATGCCGCGCGTTGCGACTCGCCCGCGCGCCACTGCGCCATCAACCCCGTCCACTTCGGCAGCGCCGTCGCGAGGTGCCGCTCCTTCACGTGCCCGTAGCCGCGGATGTCCTCCGGGATGCGCGCGATCTGCACCGCCAGCGGCAGCGTCTGCGCATTCAGCCCGCGCAGCACCTCGTCGATCGACTCGCGGTACTGCCCGATCAGCGCGCGCTCGGTCTTGCGCTCTTCGGTGCGGCCGAACGGGTCGAAGGCCGTGCCGCGAAGCCGCTTGAACTTCGCCAGCACGCGGAACGCCGTCTGCATCCACGGCCCGAAGCGCTGCTTCACCAGCTCGCCCTTGTCGTTCTTCTTCGCGATGGCCGGCGGCGCCAGGTGGTAGTTCAGCGTGTAGTCGCCCTCGAACTGCGCCGCGATCCTGTCCAGGAAGGCCTTGTCGGTGTGCAGCCGCGCCACCTCGTACTCGTCCTTGTAGGCCATCAGCTTGAACAGGTAGCGCGCCACGTTCTCGGTCAGCCTGTGCCCGCCCAGCGGCGCCTCGGCTGCGCGCACCTTCTCGACGAAGGCCTGGTATTGCGCCGCGTACGCCGCATCCTGGTAGCCGGTCAGGAACTCGACCCGCTTGGCGACCAGGTCGTCGATGCTGGTGCTCTTGCGCACGAACTCGATCACCTGCCCGGCCTTGAACAAGGCCTTAACCGCGGGCAGGTCGTGCGCCGCGCGGCGGCCCCATTCGAAGGCCGCCTTGTTGTTGTCGACCTGCACGCCGTTCAGCTCGATCGCGCGCATCAGCGCCGCATGGCCCAGCGGCACGCGGCCCTTCTGCCACGCGTAGCCCAGCATCAGCGGGTTGGTGTACAGCGAATCGCCGACCAGCTGCACCGCCAGCTCTTCCGCATCCAGCATGCCGACGTGGCCGGCGCCGGCGGCGGCGACGATCGCGCTCTCGCAGTTGGCGCCCGGGAACTGCCAGTCCGGATTGGTCACGAAAGCCGCGGTCGGCGAGCCGTGCGTGTTCAGCGCCACGTAGCTGCGGCCTTCGCGCAGCGTCGCCAGCGTGCTCTTGTTCGCGCCGACGATCGGGTCGCAGGCGATCACCAGGTCGGCCTCGGCCGTGCCCACCTTGGTGGTGTGGATCGCGTCCATCCGGTTCGCGATCTGGATGTGGCTCCAGGTGCTGCCGCCCTTCTGCGCGAGGCCGGCCGAATCCTGCGTGACGATGCCCTTGCCCTCGAGGTGGGCCGCCATGCCCAGCAACTGGCCGATGGTGATGACGCCGGTGCCGCCGACGCCGGCCACCACGATGCCCCAGGCGCTCTCGGCCACCGGCAGCACCGGGTCCGGCACCGCGATGCGTGACGGATCGGGCCGTTCCTGCTTCGCCTTCTTCGTGCTCTTGAGCTGTCCGCCCTCGACGGTGATGAAGCTCGGGCAGAAGCCCTTCACGCACGAATAGTCCTTGTTGCAGGTGTTCTGGTTGATGCGGCGCTTGCGGCCGAACTCGGTCTCCACCGGCTCCACGCTCAGGCAGTTGCTCTGCACCAAGCAGTCGCCGCAGCCTTCGCACACCAGCTCGTTGATCACCACCCGCTTGGCCGGCTCGACCATCGTGCCGCGCTTGCGGCGGCGGCGCTTCTCGGTGGCGCAGGTCTGGTCGTAGATGATGGCCGTGGTGCCCTTGATCTCGCGGTACTCGCGCTGGATGCGGTCGAGCTCGTCGCGGTGGAAGGCCTGCACGCCCGGGGCCAGCGCGACGCCGTCGTACTTCTCGGGTTCGTCGCTGACGATGCACAGCGCGCTGACGCCCTCGGCCTTCACGCTGTTCATGATCTGCAGCACCGTGTGGCCCTCGGGGCGCTCGCCCACGCGCTGGCCGCCGGTCATCGCGACCGCGTCGTTGTAGAGGATCTTGTAGGTGATGTTGACGCCGGCCGCGATGCTCTGGCGGATCGCCAGGCTGCCGCTGTGGAAGTAGGTGCCGTCGCCCAGGTTCGCGAAGATGTGCTGGTCGGTCGTGAACGGCGCCTGCCCGACCCAGGGCACGCCCTCGCCGCCCATCTGCGTGAAGGTGCTGGTGCTGCGGTCCATCCACACCACCATGTAGTGGCAGCCGATGCCGGCCACCGCGCGCGAGCCCTCCGGCACCTTGGTGCTGGTGTTGTGCGGGCAGCCGCTGCAGAAGAACGGCAGGCGGTCGCCGCCCTCGCTCTTCACCTCGACCAGGCTGCGCTCCTTGGCCTCGATCAGCGCGATGCGCGCATCGATGCGCGCCGCGGTGTCGGCATCGACGCCCAGCTTCTTGAGCCGCTTGCCGATCGCCTTCGCGATGATGGCCGGCGTCAGGTCGGCCTGCGCGCGCAGCAGCCAGTTGCTGGCCGGGTTGGGCTGCGACCACTCGCCGCCGCTCTGGTCGCCGCCGACCTCGTCGAACTTGCCGAGCACGTTGGGCCGCACGTCGGGGCGCCAGTTGTAGAGCTCTTCCTTCAGCTGGTACTCGATGACCTGGCGCTTCTCCTCGACGACCAGGATCTCCTGCAGGCCCTTGGCGAACTCGCGCGTGATGGTGGCCTCGAGCGGCCACACCACGTTGACCTTGTGCAGCCGGATGCCCAGGCGCCGGCAGGCGTCGTCGTCCAGGCCCAGGTCGTGCAGCGCCTGGCGCGTGTCGTTGTAGGCCTTGCCGCTGGCGATCAGGCCGAAGCGGTCGTTCGGGCCCTCGATCACGTTGTGGTTCAGCTTGTTCGCGCGCACGTAGGCCAACGCGGCGTACCACTTGTGGTCCATCAGCCGCGCCTCCTGCTCCAGCGGCGCATCGGGCCAGCGGATGTGCAGGCCACCGTCCGGCATCACGAAATCTTCCGGCAGCACGATGTTGACGCGGTCGGGGTCGACGCTGATGCTGGCCGACGATTCGACGATCTCCTGGATCGTCTTCATGCCCGACCAGACGCCGGCGAAGCGGCTCATCGCGAACGCATGCAGCCCCATGTCCAGGATGTCCTGCACGCTGGACGGGAAGAACACCGGCAGCCCGCAGGCCTTGAAGATGTGGTCGCTCTGGTGCGCCGCGGTGCTGCTCTTGGCGATGTGGTCGTCGCCGGCCAGCGCGATCACGCCGCCGTGCTTCGCGGTGCCGGCCATGTTGGCGTGCTTGAAGACGTCGGAGCAGCGGTCCACGCCCGGGCCCTTGCCGTACCAGATGCCGAACACGCCGTCGAACTTCCTGCTCTGCGGGTACAGGTCGAGCTGCTGCGTGCCCCACACCGCGGTGGCGCCCAGTTCCTCGTTGACGCCCGGCTGGAACACGATGTTCTGCGCCTGCAGGTGCTTCTTGGCCTGCCACAGCGCCTGGTCGTAGCCGCCGAGCGGCGAGCCGCGGTAGCCGCTGATGAAGCCGCCGGTGTTCAGCCCGTTCATCGCATCGCGCGTGCGCTGCAGCATCGGCAGCCGCACGAGAGCCTGCACGCCGCTCATGAAGGCGCGGCCGGTGGCGAGGCTGTACTTGTCGTCGAGCGAGACGCTCTCGAGGGCCTTGCGGATGGATTCGGGTAGCGGGGCGTTCATCGTCCAGGGCTCCTTGGGGGAGGGGTGCTTCGGTGAGGCGCGCTCGGCCGCTCGTGGCGGCGTCGGCACCGGGCTGCGCTGTGTCGGCGGGAAGCGGTCAGTGTAGGGATTCGGGCGGAGCAAGTCCTTTCTTTGTTTGCCCGGATCACGGGCCGCGGCGCAATAATCTTGCTGACATCTTCATGTGGTGATGCGAATGACGCTCAAAAAGCCCATATCAGGGAAAACCAGCAGACCGGTGGCGCCTGCCGCCGCACCCGAGCCGCACGGCGCCACGCTGGACCGCTACGACGTGCTGATCCTGCGCGAGCTGCAGCAGGACGCGCGCCTGTCCAACACCGAGCTGGCGGCGCGCATCGGCCTGTCGGCGGCGCCCACCTGGCGGCGCGTCAAGTGGCTGGAGGACCAGGGCTACATCACCGGCTACCGCGCCGAGATCGACCGCCGCAAGGTCGGGCTGGGCGTGCTGGCCTTCGTGCGCGTCGACGCGAACCGCAACACCGGCAGCGAGACGCGGGCGCTCGAAGACGCGATCCGGCAGTTGCCGGAGGTGATCGCCTGCCACTACATCTCGGGGGCCGGCACCTTCGAGCTGCAGGTGATGGCGACCGACCTGGATGCGTTCTCGCGCTTCTCGATCGAGACGCTGCTGAACCTGCCCAACGTGAAGGACATCCACACCAGCTTCTCGCTCGGCGAGGTGAAGGCCGGCGGCGCGTTGCCGCTGACGCACCTGCGGGCGGGCGCCGCATGAAGAACCTGACCCTGCGCCAGCTGCGCGCCTTCGAGGCGGCGGCCGCGACGCTGAGCTACTCGCGCGCGGCCGGGCAGCTGCACCTGACGCAGCCGGCGATCTCGATGCAGATCCGGCTGCTGGAAGACGAGCTCGGGCTGCCGCTGTTTCGCAAGCAGGGCCGCGGCCTGCAGCTCACCGACGCCGGCGACGAGCTGCTGCGCCATGCGCGCGGCATCCTCGGCGCGATCCGCCAGGCCGAGGATGCGCTGACCTCGATGCAGGGCAGCACGCGCGGCCAGCTGCACCTGGGCGTGGTGCCGACGGCCAACTACTTCGCGCCGATCCTGATGATGGCGTTCCGCGAGCGCTTCCCCGAGGTCAAGCTGAAGCTGTCGGTGGACCGGCGCGACAGCATCCTCGCGCTGCTCAACGAGCACCAGATCGACGTCGCGATCGCGGGCTACCCGCCGTCGGAGGCCGACGTCGAGGCCGAGGCCTTCGCGCGGCATCCGCATTGCATCGTCGCGGCGCCCGAGCACCCGCTGGCCGGCAGGCGCCGCATCGCGTGGAGCGAGCTGAAGGCCGAGCCGTTCATCTTCCGCGAGCCGGGGTCGGCGACGCGCCAGTTCCTGGAGCACCTGCTGCAGGCGCAATCGCTGCAGGTCAACGTGACGATGGAGCTGTCCGGCAACGAGACCATCAAGCAGGCGGTGATGGCCGGCATGGGCATCAGCTTCATGTCGGCGCACGCCTTCCAGATCGAGCTGGCGGCCGGGCGCATGGCGGTGCTGGACCTGGTGGGCATGCCCAAGCTGCTGGACTGGTGCCTGCTGCACCGCCGCGATGGCGCGCTGGCGGGGGTGAATGCGGCGTTTCGCGAGTTCGTGCTGGAGCAGGGGGCGCGGCTGGCGCATTGCGAGTTGAAGGGCGGGTGATTGCCCGGGGGCGTGGCCGTGTCGTGGCGGCCGCTGGCCCGTTTCGCCCTCCACGTTTTCCCCGACGTCGTAGGTTCTATGTCGAGCGTCAAGCCTTTGCGACGAGTTGAGGGTTGAAGGGCTGATTGGAGCGCCAGACGGAGAAGGCGATGCGAAGGAGCTTGCGAGCGACGACGCAGTAGGCCTGGATCTTGGACATGCCGCGGGCGAGGAGCTTGTCGCGGATGGCCTTGAAGACGGGGGAGCGGCAGGCGGTCATGGCGGCGCAGTAGATGAGCCGGCGCTCCTCGGCGTTGCCCTGCTTGGAGAGCTTGCGGGTGCCTTTGTAGGTGCCGGAGTCGCGGGGCCTGGGGTCCATGCCGAAGGCGGCGACGACGGCGTCGCTGGTGGCG
>NZ_JBFUEB010000176.1:0-8127 GCF_056404395.1 Rhizobacter sp. P2_D12
CGCCGGGGGCGCGTCGATTCCCCTGCGCTGGCTGCTTTCAGGGCCCGTCGCCGAAACTCCCGCCGCTCGCTGCGCTCGCTGTGGTCAAACAGTCGGCGACAAGTCAGTCCACGAAGCGTGCTGGCGCACGCGGTCCCTGAAATCAGCCAGCTCCGGCGCCCCATCCTGATCGGCGCGCCCCAGCCTGCCCGCACGCGCCTTTGCCGAACCACCGGCGTTGTGCGACGAACGACAAGCCCGTAGCCCGGATGCCAGTCCGGGTTCGCCAACAGCAGTCAGCTCGGATCGAGACCGAACGAGGCCCGCTCGTCCGCATCGAGATTGCCGTCATGCCAGTCGTGCATGAAGAACAGATGGTCGATCACCTGCGCAGTGCACGATCACCATGCGCCGCGTGTCTCCGCCCAGCAGCACGCCGATCTCGCGCACCCGCTCGCCGTTCGGCACCGACGGCGCGCCCGGGATGGTCATGCGCTGGTGCTCCTCGAAGGTGCGGCCGTCCAGCAGCAGCGGCGGGTCGCCGCACGCCAGCAGCCGCTGCCCTTCGAATGCCTCGGCATCGACCGTCATGCCGGCATTCGGGCGCAATGTGCGCCAGCGCCCCGACGCGCCTGCGCCGGCGTGCGAACCTGCCCTGCCACTGCATCGGCAGCGAGCGATACGGGAGTGTCACGATGAACGAAAGCATGAGTGAAAGAACCACCAGCGCGAACCATGCCTGGGCGCGGCGCAGCCCGCGCCCCGAGGACGAGCAGGTGATGGGACCCACGATGCACTGGCTGGAGTCGCTGCCCAAGGGGGTGCGTCCGCTTCACCTGCCGCAGGATTTCCCGCGCATCGCCAACGACCTGTGCCGGCTCTGGGCCGAAACGCCGGTGCTCGACCTCTACTTCGAGGAGAAGGAGTTCAGCCTGCGCGAGAACCGTGCCGGCTTCCCTCCGATCATCAAGGAGGAATTGCTGGCTATGCACGTCCACTCGCTGCACACCCGGGCAGTTCCCTACGAGGCGCGGGCGCCACGCCAGGCGTCGCTGCTCGGCTAGCCGACAACAGGGCCGAGATCCCGGCCCGGAACGGTTCCAGCGCCAGCGGCTTGGTCCAGTAGTCGAGGCTGCCCAGTGCCTTCGCCGCGGCCACGTCCGCCGGCATCGCGTTGGCCGACACCGCCACCACCCGCACCGCCGCGGTGAGCGGATCGGCGCGCAGGGCTTCGAGCACCTGCAGGCCGGAGATGTCGGGCAGGTGCATGTCCAGCAGCACCAGCTGCGGCTGGCTCTGGCGGGCCAGCGCCAAGCCCTCCTGGCCGTTCACCGCCTGCAGCAGCTGCACGCCCTCCAGGCGCTGCAACATCTGCTCGACGAGGATCTGGTTGACGGGATCGTCTTCGATGTAGAGCACCAGCGCCTTGTCCTGCGGCTGCGCGGCATCGCGCGGCATCGACGCCCCGCCGGCGGCCGCGCTCGCCGGCACCTCGCACGCCGGCAGCACCACCCGTGCGCGCGTGCCCGAAGCCGGGCTGCTTTCGATCTCGAGCCTCCCATGCATCCCCTGCACGAGCTGGCGCGCGAGGGCCAGCCCGATGCCCGATCCCTCGATGACGGTGCCTTCGTGGCCCAGCCGGTTGAAGGGCTCGAAAAGGTGGGACAGGTGCTCCTGTGTCATCCCGGCCCCGTTGTCCACCACGTCGAGGATGACCTCGTCGCCGGCCTGCGTGACATCGATCCTCACCTGCCCGCCGGGCCGGTTGTACTTGCAGGCGTTGCTCAGCAGGTTCAGCAGCACCTGCAGCAGGCGCCGCGGGTCCGCCACCGCACCGATGCCGACCCGCGAGGCCGCCCGCTCGCCGAGCTCCACGCCTTGCGTGCGTGCGAACGGCTGGGTCAGCGCGACGGCTTCGTCGAGCACCGACGAGATGTCGCTGCAGCCGTTGACGACCTCGAAGCGCCCGGACTCGATGCGAGAGATGTCCATCACGTCGTTGATCAGGCCCAAGAGGTGCCAGCCGGCATGCGTGATCAGCCGCACCCGCTCGGCCTGAGGCGCCGTCAGGACCTCGACCCGGTCGGCGGCCAGCAATTGCGCAAAGCCCAGCATCGCGTTCAGCGGCGTGCGCAGCTCGTGGCTCATCTGCGACAGGAACCGGGTCTTCGCCTTGCTGGCGTCCTCGGCCGTCTTGCGCGCATGGTCGGCGAACGAAGCCAGGTGGCGCTCCCGCTCGCGGTCCGCGTTGTCGAGCGCGAACGACAGGTCGGCACCGAGTTCGTCCAGCAGCGGCGCCACGTCGTCGCCGAAGAAGGCGGTCGTCTTCGAGCACAGCAGCAACACGCCGATCGGGATGCCGCCGCGCTTGAGCGGGATCGCCGCCAGCGCGCGCAAGCCCGTCCCGAGGCACCAGGCGCGGTCTTCGCGGAGTCGCTCGTCCGTGGCGGCGTCGTCGATGACGATGGTGTCCCCGCTGCGCAGTGCCAGCGACATCATCCGGGTCTGCAGGTGGGCCCCGTCCAGCAGCCGCTGGGGCGGCGGGTATGCGGCACGTTCGCTGACAGCCTGGGCCGCGGCGCGATGCGTCTCCCGCACATCCGACAGGTCGATGAGGGCGAGATCCATGTGACCGGCCGCGATGCAGACCTCGCAGACGCCGTCGAACAACTCGCGCGGGTCGGGGCGGCGCAGGATCAGCCGGTTGGTCTGGGACATCACCGCGTGCAGCCAGCTCAACCGCAGCGCGGCAGCCCGGCGGGCCCGGCCGCCCCGCGGCCACGTCGGCAAGGGTGTCGAGATCACGGTCGTACCTCCCATGGCGCTGACTGTGCGAACCGCCACAGTCTGCGTGCATGCGCCCGCGCCTTCCGTTCGCTGCCGCACACAGGCGGAGAGATGGCACAATCGACCAACTGGTATTGCATTGGTTATGCTTGCTTACAGGACTACCCATGCCTGCCAGCGCTGTAAAACGGGACGCACGCCAGTGCGACAGCCAAAAACAAGCTTCGGGGAAATCAAATGGTCATGACCACTTCCAGCACGCGCCGCACCCTTGCGGTATTGACCTTGGCCCTGGCGGCTGCCGCCGTCCACGCGGCCTACCCCGCGTGGAAGCCCGACACCTACTACCCGGCAGGCACCATCGTTTCGTACGCCGGGCATGACTACAAGGCGTGGGTGTCGCAGACCGACTACACAGGCACCGGCTGGAATCCGACGACGGCGAGCCTGTGGCAAGACCTGGGGCCGAGCGGCGGCACGCCACCTGCGCCCGCACCTGCGCCAGCACCCGTTCCCGCGCCTGCGCCCGCACCGGCACCAACGCCTGCCCCGGCTCCGGCGCCCTCGCCCGCTCCAGCGCCTGCACCTGCACCTGCTCCCGCGCCAGCGCCAGCGCCAGCCCCGGCGCCGGCCCCGGTCGGCGCCCCCGCCAAGCCCACGCTGCAGATCCAGAACTACGACCACACCGGCAATTTCGCGATCGTGTGGAACAAGTGGTGGGGCATCAGCGGCACCTCGTGGGAGCTGCACGAAGACGGCGTCAAGGTGCAGTCCGGCACGCTGGCCGACGTCGGCAATGCCGCGCAGTCGGTGACGATCCAGATCACCGGCAAGAAGCTCGGCGTGTACACCTACCAGCTGAAGCTGATCAATGCCGCCGGCGCCACGCCGAGCGACGCGGCTTTCACGACCGTCGGCAACGCCTCGCTGGTCGGCATCAAGCCATGGGACGTCGGCGGCCAGTCGTTGCAGAGCACGCTCGCCGCCGGCACCACCACGGTCGACCTCAGCGTGGCCGGCGTCACCTACCCGACGTTCACCGTCGCCTCCAACAACCCGAAGGTCGCGACCGCGTCGGTGACCGGCAGCAAGCTCACCGTCACCGCGCTCAGCCCCGGCCGCGCCGGCATCCGCATCCTCGACAACAACGGCAACGGCCGCTGGATCGGCGTGCGCGTGAAGAACGCCGACGGCAGCCTGCCGTGCCTGCCGAAGCACGTGTCGGTGGGCTCGGTCTCCGACGACGGCGGCACGGCGCTCGCGGCCTGGCAGAACTTCGGCAGCGGCGACCTGAACACGCGCGCCGACCTGCGCTACATCTACCTGAACGGCGGCGCCTCGGTGCCCGGCAACACCAGCTGGTGTACCTGGACCACGGTGCCCTGCTTCCGCGCCACCAACTTCATCCGCGAGTCGAAGAAGCTGGGCATGGTGCCGGTGTTCGTGTTCTACAACATCGCCGACGGCGGCGAGAGCTACCCGACCGACCTGGCCCACATCCAGGACGCGACCTACATGGCGGCGTACTTCAAGGACTGGGTCAAGACCATCGACATCGCCAACACCGAGGCCGGCGACGACCCGGTGGGCTACGTGATCGAGCCGGACTTCATCGGGTACATGATGCAGAACTCGGGCCTGCAGCCGTCGCAGATCACCGCACGCGTGGACCAGGCCTACGCCGCAGGCGTGCTGACGGCGAGCGACCCGCAGTTCCCGAACACGCTCGAGGGCCTGGTCAAGGCGGTCAACTACATCGTGCAGAAGCGCAGCCGCAATGCGTGGTACGGCTGGCAGATCAACATCTGGTCGGATGCGCAGAGCGGCGCGTCCGGCAACGGGCTGATGCACATCACGGACAGCAACGAGAAGGGCTGGGCCGCCGGCCGGCCGCTGATCGCCGCCAGCGCACAGCGTGTCGGCAACTACTACAACGCCGCCGGCATCACCAGCTACGGCGCGAGCTTCATCTCGTTCGACAAGTACGGCTACGACGGCGGCGCCGCCGGCAACGCGCGCTGGCAGTTCAACGCCGACCACTGGAACAACTACCTCTACTACGTGCAGACGCTGAACGCCGCGCTGAAGAAGCCGGTGGTGCTGTGGCAGCTGCCGGCGGGCCACGTCAACGGCTCGGCGGGCACCAACCCGTACACCGGCGCGGCCTTCGCGACGCTGAACAACACCACCAGCAAGCACTACGAGGACACGGCGCCGACGTACTTCTTCGGCGACACCTTCACGGCGACCCCGAGCATCTTCGCGGCGAGCTACTACAAGACCAACGCGGCAGGCGACCCGAAGATCACGTCCAGCGGCACGCAGATCACCTGGGGCAGCCACATGCAGGAAGCGAAGAACGCCGGCGTGGTGTCGCTGATGTTCGGCGCGGGGGTCGGCGATTCGACCGACAACATCGGGCTGGGCAACATGCCGCTGACCGATGACCACTGGTGGCTGGTGAAGGCGAGCCGGTATTTCCAGAACGGGGTCGTGACCCTGCCTTGACGAGCCGCGGTCGAGCGCATCATGCCGCGGACGTGTATTCGAACCGTTCCATTTCTTGCCCTCTCTCAAAGATCCGACACCTTGATCCCGAGTTGGCCGCACATGGCGTGCAACGTGCCGGTCTCAACTCGTCCTTCAGCTTCCTGACGAACTCGCTTCCTGTCATGTCGATTGACGGTCGAAAACGTCCGGCAAGAGAGGGCTCGCCGATCTTTGCCTTGTGTGGCATGCCACAAGCGATCGTTCCCGCATGTCCCCTCGGGGAAACACCGAGCTTGACCGTGGTGAGCAGCCCGCGAGAATTCATCATCTTTATCGATTCAGACAACTCCGTCGCAAGCGATTGATGGCACCCCGCCCTCTCCCTCTTCAAAGCCTCGAAGTCGCCCGCCGCCAACAGCAGCAGAAGTTCGCCGACGCCGGCCTCGAAGTGCAGGTCGGGCACGCAGCCGACTGCCCCTTCCCGCCGGCCGAACTCGCGGCATGGCGCGCCGGCCATCCTGCCGTGGTCGAGACGCACGACGGCGGCCTCACCGCCGTCGTCCACCGCGTCCGCGCCCGCGGCCTCGACTGGGCCGTCAAGCAGGCCCGCACCGCGTGCAAGGTGCAGGGCATCGACGGCCAGACCTCGTTCCTGAACGAGGTGCAGCGCCGCGCCGAGATGGCCGCCCTGCCCGCACTGCAGCGTCCCGGCCTGGTGCCGACCTTGTACGCCTCGGTGCAGCAAGGGTTGATCGTCTCGCCGTGGATTGCCGGCAGCCACGTGAGCGACTGGGACGAGCCCGGCCTGCAGCAGCTCTTCGACACCGGCCGCAGGCTGATCCGCGCCGGCTTCTTCGAATGGGACTTCAGCCCCGGCAACGTGATCCGCGACGCGCGCCAGGTCTGGCTGTTCGACTACGGCTACATGTACCGCTTCGACCCGCGCCGCCACTTCAACAGCTCGGGCACCGGCACCAGCGTGCCGCAGTGCCACCTGGCCGAGCGCATCGAGACGCGCCACGTGTTCGGCTGGCTGCTGCGCGTCGAGCAGGCGCAGGGACTGCCGGCTGCGCTGCGCGCCTTCGAGATGGAAAAGCGCATCGCGCAGGCTACCTACGAGCGCCTGCACCGCGAGCTGCGAGGCGATGGCGCACAGGCCGTCGTGCTCGACTGGCTGCAGGGCTTCATCGACGACTGGCGCCAGGCGCTGTCCACCGGCGTGCAGGACCTGTACCTGCGCGAAGCTTGGCGCTCGCACGCGGCCGACCTCGAGGACGACCTGCAGGGCCAGACCTGCACCCCCGCCACGCTGATGCGCGCCCGCTGGCTGCTGCGGTCGCTGGCCGAGCAGCACGACGCGCTGTCGGCGCAGGGCGTGTGGCAAGGCGCCGAGGCCGCGCTCGACAAGCCCGGCCTGCTGGCGCGCTACGAGCAGCGGCTGAACCTGGCGCACACCTACCAGCTCGCCTGAATGTCATCCCGGCGTCAGTCGACGCTGCGACAGTCGGCAGCTTCACACCGGGGGAATCTCATGTCAGGACATCACCATCCGCTGCGCGCCGGCTTCGCCGTGTCGGGCACCGCCCTGCTGCTGGCCGCCTGCGCCGGCGCGCCCACCGCAAGGCTTGCGACGCTGGACGGCAAGCCGCCGCTGGTCGCCGCGCACCGCGGGGCCAGCGGCTACCTGCCCGAGGAGACGATCGAGGCCTATGTGAAGGCGATCGAGCTCGGCGCCGACTACATCGAGCTCGACCTGGTGTCGACGAAGGACGGTGCGCTGGTCGCCCGCCACGACCCGAACCTGGGCATCAGCACCGACGTCGCGACGCGCCCCGAGTTCGCGGCGCGCAAGCGCACCGTCAGCGTCGACGGCGAGGTGCAGACCGGCTGGTTCTCGAACGACTTCACGCTGGCCGAGATCAAGACGCTGGGCGCGATCTCGACCGACGCAGAGCGCCCGCAGGAGTTCAACGGCCGCTTCAAGATCCCGACGCTGCAAGAGGTGATCGCGCTGGCCAGGCGCAAGTCGCAGGAGACCGGCCGCACGATCGGCATCTATCCCGAGACCAAGAACCCGAGCTACTTCAAGCTGCTGGGCCTGCCGCTCGAAGACAAGCTGCTCGCCGCGCTGGCCGAGGCCGGCTGGAGCAGCCGCAGCGCGCCGGTGATTCTGCAATCCTTCGAGCCGGGCAGCCTGAAGTACATGCGCAGCAAGGGCTCGACGCTGCGCATGGTGCAGCTGATCGACGGCGACAGCGTCGACCTGAAGACCGGTGCGGTCACCTTCGGCGTGCCGTCCGACCGGCCGTACGACTGGACGCTGGCCGGCGACAAGCGCAACTTCGATGCGATGGTCACGCCCGCCGGGCTGGCCGAGATCAAGACCTATGCCGACGGCATCGGGCCGTGGAAGCGCTACATCGTCAGCGTGAAGGGCACGGTCGGCGCCGATGGCAAGGTGCAGGACCTGAACGGCGACGGCAAGGTCAACGACGCCGATGCGGTGACCACGGCGCCGTCGACGCTGATCGCGGATGCGCACAAGGCCGGCCTGTTCGTGCATGCCTTCACCTTCCGCAACGAGAAGCGGCGGCTGGCGGGCAGCTACCGCGGCGATCCGAAGCAGGAGTACCTGCAGTTCTACGAGCTCGGGCTGGACGGGCTGTTCACCGACTTCACCGACACCGCGCTGGCGGCGCGGGCGGAGTACCTGAAGAAGGTCAGCCCGTAGCCCGGATGCTTCTTTGCTGTCGTCGGCGCGAGCAAAGGCGCGGGCGGGCAGGCTGGCGCGCGCCGGATGGGGCGGTCGCCGCGCCGGGGGCGCGTCGACTCCCCTGCGCTGCCTGCTCCGGCGCCCCACCCTGATTGGCG
>NZ_JBFUEB010000177.1:0-8032 GCF_056404395.1 Rhizobacter sp. P2_D12
CTGTGCCGCATGCCGGCCGGCATGGGCTTCGAGCAGGCGGCCGCCCTGCCCACCGCGGCGGGCACGGCGTGGCGGGCGCTGTTCGGCCCCGGTGCGCTGGCGCCRGGGCACAGGGTGCTGGTCCATGCCGGCGCCGGTGGCGTGGGCAGCTTCGCGGTGCAGTTCGCGAAGCAGGCCGGGGCCCACGTCATCGCGACGGCTTCGTCGGCCAACCACGCCCTGGTGAAGGAGCTCGGCGCCGACGAGCTCGTCGACTACCGGCGCGAGGATTTCGCGCTGCGCGCGGGCGACGTCGACCTGGTGATCGACACCGTCGGCGGGGCGACGCTCGAACGCTCATGGCAGGCGATCAAGCCGGGCGGCCGGCTGGTGACGCTGGTCGATCCCACGGTCCGTGGCCGCGACGGCATCCAGGGCAGCTTCCTGTTCTTCACGCACGAAGCGGCGCTGCTGCAAGACATCCTGCGGCGCTTCGAGAACCGCCGCCTGCAGGTGATCCTGGACACGATCCATCCGCTGGACGATGCCCGTGCCGCGTTGGCGCAGGTGGCGGCCGGCCATGCACGCGGGAAGGTGATCGTCCGTCCGCCGCGCTGAGTTCAGGCCGGGCCGCGGAAATCGGGCGAGGACGCCACGACGGCGCGGATCTCGCAGCGCAGCCGGTGGGCCGAGATGGCCGTCACCATGTCGCTTCGCCGCGAGCAGCAGCGCTGCGAACAGCCGATCCGCGAGGCGCACATCAAGCCGGATTGAGTCGACCCCTTGGGGCGCCCGT
Source organism: Rhizobacter sp. P2_D12 (assembly GCF_056404395.1). NCBI lineage: Bacteria > Pseudomonadati > Pseudomonadota > Betaproteobacteria > Burkholderiales > Sphaerotilaceae > Rhizobacter > Rhizobacter sp. P2_D12. The sequence goes on from NZ_JBFUEB010000177.1 coordinate 776, forward strand.
CAAGCCCCGCGAGGGTCGAGCCGCAGTGGCGCACCGCCCAGGGCATCCTCGATCGCCACCAGATCCGTTCCGACTCTTGCGACGATGACTTCGAGGACGGCGGGCGTGACGTGAAACAGCATCGACCAGAAAGCCAGCTCCCCCGGCTCGGTGATGCTGATGAATACCCCACAGCCGCGAGCGGGCATGGCGGGTGGAGCGGAGGGGGCAGCCTGGTTCACACGGACGTGCTGGTGGCGGCCTCGGCAAGCAATTCGGCCTTGCGGCTCGCCATCGCAACGCCAAGCACCTGGACGATCGCGTCCATGGACGAGCCGTCGTCGCGTTGCGACCGGGATGGGGTGGCCATGAATCAACTCCTGAGTGGGTGCAACCGACATGGCCACACTGCCTGGGTGGCCCGAGCGTAGCGCCCGTCGCCAGGCAATGGGCGGGTCGGTGCCAAAAGAGGACAGCGCCTACAAACGTGCCGTCCCCGTGCCGACGGATAGCCGGGCGGCGCCGGTGCGTGCACCGGGAACATGGTTTGCCTGCAGGACTGCACACCGCGGGAGAACCCGCGTGAAAGGACACCACGATGAGCACCTGCCCTCACATCGCCCGCATGCTGCTGCGGACACTGCTGGTTCCGCTGATGCTGTTCGATGCGCAATCCGCGTTCGCGGCAGACAAGGCGGCCGTCGATGCGGCGCGGGCGCGCTACGAACAGGACCGCCAAGTGTGCGCGAGCGGCCGTTCGAATCAGGACCGGGCGACCTGCATGCGCGAGGCGCAAGCCGCGCTGGCCGAGGTGCAGCGCGGCCGGGCCGGGGACGGGAATGCCAACTATGCGCGCAATGCCAAGGCACGTTGTGCAGCGCTGCCGGCGGACCAGCGGCAGGCCTGCGAAGCTCGGATGCAGGGGGCGGGCACGACCAGCGGCAGTGCGGCAGCCGGCGGCATCTACCGCGAACTGGTGACGCGCGAGACGGTGGTGCAGGATCTGCAGCCGGTGGACCCCGCAGCCTCGGGTGTCGCTGCGGAGCCGCAGAAGTCGCCGTGAGCGTCGACGACGCGCTGAACGGTGCCGCGGAACTCGATGGCCGGAAGAAGGCGGGTCATCTCGACGCCCAGGCTCAAGGCTTCTGGAAGCCGTAGCGCGCCAGCACCGCCTGCGAGGCCGGGGTCGCGACGAAATCGAGGAACTTGCGTGCCGCATCGGCGTTCGGGCCGCCGGCGATGGCCGCCATCGGGTAGGCGATCGCGGTCTCGGTGGGCACCGTCAACACGATCTTGACCTTGTCCTTCTGGCTGGCCGCGTCGGTCGCGTAGACGAAGCCGGCCTCGGCTTCGCCGCGGGCGACGTAGTCGAGCGCCTGGCGCACGTTCTGCGCGAACACCGCCTTCGGTTCGACCGCCGTCCACAGCTTGGCGGCTTCCAGCGCTCCCTTCGCGTAGCGCCCTGCGGGGACGCCGCCGGGCGTGCCGAGCGCGACGCGCTTGACGCCGGGCTGCTGCAGGTCGGCCAGTGCCTTCAGGCTCAGGCTGCTGTCGCTGGGCGTGATGATGACCAGCGAGTTCGCGACGAAGTTGCGGCGCGATCCGGCGGCGACGAGTTTCTGCGCCTCGGCCTTGTCCATGGTCTCCTGGTCGGCCGATGCGAACACGTCGACCGGCGCACCCTTCGAAATTTGCGCGAGCAGCGCGTCGGACGCCGCAAAGTTCAGCAGCACCTTGGTGCCGGGGTTCTGCGCCTCGAAGGCCGTGCCCAGTTCCTTGAACGCGTTGGTCAGGCTGGCGGCGGCCGACACCGTCAGGTCGGCCGCCTGCGCGCCCAGCGTGGTGGCCAGCAGCAGCGCGACGCCGGCACGCCGCAGGGAGGTGGAGATGCAGGAGATGCTCATGCCAAAGCCTTGTTGATTGAAATCCGCAACGGAGGATCCGCCTGCGTCCGCAGCCCGCCAGTCGCGGTCCATCGTCCGTCGATGTATTCATTCTGACATATCGGTGCCGGCGCCCCGCAGTGCGGGAACAAGGCCCGTGCGATGGGAGCGGGCTTCAGCCGGCGACCAGGTTCAGCAGGCGCTTGATGTCGGCGGCGCAGGCGCTGGCGGCGGTGGCCTCGATGCGCCGGTAGGTGTCGATGAGCTGGCGCCCGACCTCGGTCAGCTCGCTGCCGCCGCCGTGCTGGCCGCCCTTGGCCGAGTCGACCGCCGGCTGGCGCAGCGAGCGGTTCAGCTCGTCCAGCAGCATCCAGGCGCGCCGGTACGACATGTCCAGGCTCTTGGCGGCGGCGGTGATGGACCCGGTTTCGTCGATCGCTTCGAGCAGCGAGATCTTGCCGGGGCCGATGGCGATCGCATCGCCGGTCGTGATGCGCATGCGGAACTTCGCAGAGGGCTTCGCAGCTTTGGTGGCCATGGCCGCGACGATACCCGAAGCGCCACCGGGCCCGCTACCCGCTACCCGCTGCGCGCCCGCTGCGCCAGGTGCCGGTAGACGGTGCTGCGGTGCACGCCCAGGCGCCGGGCCGCGACGGCCACGTTGCCCTGGCAGGCGGAGAGCACGTGGTCGATGGTGTTCTCGACCAGGTCCGACAGCGGGGGCTCTTCGGCCGCATCGTCGCACGGCCGGTCGGCCGCAGGCGCGAACGCGGCCGGCAACTGCTCGACGCCGAGGGTCTCGCCGGCGTCGGCCAGCGCCACCATCGCGCGCAGCACGCTGCCCAGCTCGCGCACATTGCCCGGCCAGGCATGCGCGTCGAGCAGGTCGATCGCCGTCTTGTCCAGCGAGAGCCGCTTCGTCTTGCCGAGTTCGCTGAACAGCCGCTCGATCAGCGCACGCCGGTCCTGCCGCTGGCGCAGCGCCGGCAGCGCGACGCGGTAGCCGTCGACGCGGTAGAGCAGGTCGGTGCGGAAGGCCTTCGCGGCACTCATCGACGCCAGGTCGCGGTGCGTCGCGCAGACCAGGTCGAAGTCGACGTGGACGCCGGGCCCGCCCCCGAGCGGCACGACGGTGCGTTCCTCGAGCACCCGCAGCAGGCGCGTCTGCAACAGCAGCGGCATGTCGCCGATCTCGTCGAGGAACAGCACGCCGCCGGCGGCCTCGCGGATGCGCCCCGGCATGCCGCGGCGCCGCGCGCCGGTGAAGGCGCCGGCCTCGTAGCCGAACAGCTCGGCCTCGATCAGGGTCTCGGGCAAGGCCGCGCAGTTGACGGCGACGAACGGGCCCTTGCGGCGGCGCGATGCCTGGTGCAGTCGGCGCGCGAACACCTCCTTGCCGCTGCCGGTCTCGCCGGTGACCAGCACCGGCAGCCCTTCGTCGAGCACCTTGCAGGCGCGCAGCAGCAGCGGTGCCACGTCGTCCGGTGCCGGCAGCGCGTCGTCGACGGCCCGCACCGCCGGGCGTGCCGCCCCGCGCCAGCCGGTGCTGCGCGCGCTGCGCTCGAGCGTCGCCGCGATCTGGCGGCCGCCGGGCAGCGTCAGCAGGCCCGAGCGGTTCTGCAGCTGCGCCCAGCGCGCGCCCATCAGCGGCTCGACCGATTGGTCGATCAGGCCGTCCCACGCGGCGCCGAGCAGGCCCAGCGCGACCCGGTTGGCCGCGACGATGCGGCCGTCGTCGATGACGACCAGGCCCTCGCGCGCCGTGCCCAGCAGGCTGGGCTTCGGGTGGAAGCGCAGCAGGTGCCCGTTCGCCTGCGCCAGCATCAGCCGGTGCTCGACCTGCTGCGCCGCCATGCGCACCAGGCCCAGCGTGTGGTCGTTGACCTGCGCGGCCTCGCCGGAGATGTCGATCACGCCGGCGATCTCGCCGCGGCCGGTGAAGATGGGCGACGCGGCGCAGCCGATCGCGCCGTTCTGCGGCAGGAAGTGCTCGCCGCCCAGCACCATCAGCGACTGGCGCTCCAGCAGCGCGGTGCCGATCGCATTGGTGCCGCGGCGCGTCTCGGACCACTCGACGCCCGGTGCGAGCGCGATGCGCTGCGCCTTCGGCAGGAATTCGGGGCTGCCGATCTCCTCGAGGATCAGGCCTGACGGATCGGTGAGGATCACGATGCAGCCGGCGCCGAGCGCGTGCTCGGTCAGGCCGTCCAGCTCGGGCTGGGCGCAGGCGAGCATCTGCATCGCCTGCTCGCGCCGCTCGCGCAAGCGCTGCAGCAGCACGGGCTCGGGTTCGGCGAGGTCCTGGCCGGCGTCCTGGCAACGGCGCCACGAGCGCGAGATGTGCGGTGCCAGGCCTTCGTCATCCGACAGATCGCGCCCCTGCGCGAAGAACACATCGCGTGCGTGCTCGACACGCAACGAAAGCGCCCGTGGATCCGGCATGCCTGTCTCCTGTCGTTGGCGTGTCGCAGCACGCAGCCTGTCGCGCGACATCGTCGCACGGATGTGTCGCAGATCGCGAAACCCGACCCGGGCGTCCGGTTGTGGGATGCAGGGTCCTTGCGCTGGCGCAGCCGCACGTGGCGGGGGATCAGGGTAAGCACCGAGCGAACCGGGTACGTGCGTTGCAGACCTTGCACTGCGGCATGGCAGTGGGCGATGCCGATGACCTTACCCAGATCGGAGACCTGAAGATGGACAAGCTCGACCCTGGCAAGTTCGGCACCCCGGTGGCTTTCAAGAAGCGCTATGGCAACTTCATCGGCGGCGAATGGACGCCGCCGTCCGGCCGGCAGTACTTCGAGAACATCACGCCGGTGACCGGTCGCCCGTTCTGCGAGATCCCGCGTTCGACGGCCGAAGACATCGACCGCGCGTTGGACGCGGCGCACAAGGCCAAGACGGCCTGGGGCAAGACCTCGACCACCGAACGCGCGAACATCCTGAACAGGATCGCCGACCGCATGGAGGCCAACCTGCCGATGCTGGCCGCCGCCGAGACCTGGGACAACGGCAAACCGATCCGCGAGACCACGGCCGCCGACCTGCCGCTGGCGATCGACCACTTCCGCTACTTCGCGTCGGCCATCCGCGCGCAGGAAGGCGGCGTCAGCCAGATCGACAACGACACCGTGGCCTATCACTTCCACGAGCCGATCGGCGTGGTCGGCCAGATCATCCCGTGGAACTTCCCGATCCTGATGGCGGTGTGGAAGCTCGCGCCGGCATTGGCGGCCGGCAACTGCGTGGTGCTCAAGCCGGCCGAGCAGACGCCGGTCTCCATCCTCGTGCTGCTCGAGACGGTGGCCGACCTGCTGCCGCCCGGCGTGCTGAACGTCGTCAACGGCTTCGGGCTGGAAGCCGGCAAGCCGCTCGCGTCGAGCAACCGCATCGGCAAGATCGCCTTCACCGGCGAGACCACCACCGGCCGGCTGATCGCGCAGTACGCGAGCCAGAACCTGATCCCGGTGACGCTGGAGCTGGGCGGCAAGTCGCCCAACGTCTTCTTCGCCGACGTGATGGCCAAGGACGACGCCTTCTTCGACAAGGCGCTCGAAGGCTTCGCGATGTTCGCGCTGAACCAGGGCGAGGTCTGCACCTGCCCGTCGCGGGCGCTGGTGCAGGATTCCATCTACGACCAGTTCATGGAACGTGCCGTCAAGCGCGTCGCGGCGATCAAGCAGGGCAGCCCGCTCGACCCGTCGACGATGATCGGCGCGCAGGCCTCGAGCGAGCAGCTGGAGAAGATCCTGTCCTACCTGGACATCGGCCGGCAGGAAGGCGCCAAGGTGCTGATCGGCGGCGAGCGCAACATGCTGCCCGGCCCGCTGGAGGGCGGCTACTACGTGAAGCCGACGATCTTCGAAGGGCACAACAAGATGCGGATCTTCCAGGAAGAGATCTTCGGGCCGGTGGTGTCGGTCACGCGCTTCAAGGACGAGGAGGAGGCGCTGTCGATCGCCAACGACACGCTTTACGGGCTGGGCGCCGGCGTGTGGAGCCGCGACATGAACACCGCCTTCCGCATGGGCCGCGGCATCCAGGCCGGGCGCGTGTGGACCAACTGCTACCACCACTACCCGGCGCATGCGGCCTTCGGCGGCTACAAGCAATCGGGCATCGGGCGCGAGAACCACAAGATGATGCTCGACCACTACCAGCAGACCAAGAACCTGCTGGTGAACTACAGCGAGAACAAGCTGGGGTTCTTCTGAGATGGACAAGGCGGTCCTGCGCGTGACGGCCACCGACGCGGCGCTGGCGCTGATCGAGCGGATGGCGGCGAAGCACGGACCGCTGATGTTCCACCAGTCGGGCGGATGCTGCGATGGCAGCGCGCCGATGTGCTATCCGCAAGGAGAGTTCATCGTCGGCGACTACGACCGCCTGCTGGGGCACATCGGCGGCATGCCGTTCTACATCAGCGGCCCGCAGTTCGAGTACTGGCAGCACACGCAGCTGATCATCGACGTGGTGCCGGGGCGCGGCGGGATGTTCTCGGTGGAGGGGCCGGAGGGGCTGCGCTTCCTGACCCGCTCCCGCCTGTTCACCGACGAGGAGTGGGCGGTGCTGTCGTAGCCCGGATGCCAATCCGGGGTTTGTCCGACACATGCCGGATTGGCATCCGGGCTGCGAAATGCGGGCCCGGCGCGATCTATCGACCTGCACCACGACGCGGTGAGCCTGGCGAACCGGGGCGACCCGTCGGCGAAGGCGTTGAACAAGGCCCTGGACCACACCCACGAGGCGGTGCTGCGCCTGTCGACGCTGCAGCAGGAGCTGGGCGCCGCCGAACCCAGTTGCGCGAGATGGGCGACCCGGACGAAGAGGGCGTCTCTTCGCTGACGGCGCACCTGCAAGGCCGCCGCGTGCTCTACGTCGGCGGTGGCGGCGGCCGACCTGGTGATGTTCCCGGTGGATTGCATCGACCACGATTCGGCCGGCAACCTGAAGCGCATCTGCATGCGCCAGAGCATCTCGTTCGTGCCGCTGCGCAGTGCCAGCGTGGCCAGCTTTGCCGCCGCGATCGCCAACCGTCGCGGCGACACCGGCGGGTTCGGGCACTCGCCRATCTGCCCGCGCCACGGATAGCCCGGCCACCCTCACCGCATCAGCGCCGGCCAGCTTGCCGTCCTGCACCACCAGGTACTCGTTGCGGATCATCTTGTGATGCACGTAACTCTTTGTGGAACCGGTACCAGTTTCCTTGTGAACGGCGCTCTCCTCGGGTTCAATCGCTGCCGGAAGAATCAAGGAGACACGCATGAGGACGTTCAGGCAAGCGCAGGCGCACCTGCATCCCGCACGCACGGCGATCGCGCTCGGCGTGCTGGCGCTGCTGGTGGCCTGCGGCGGCAACGACCCCGCCGCGCAGCCGTCTGACGGCGGCGCGGAG